>NZ_JBEZUT010000173.1:0-18585 GCF_040636595.1 Kitasatospora sp. NPDC036755 | reverse complement strand
CCGGGAACGCCGAGCGGGCAGGCCGGCCCGGCCGACCGGGCCGACCGGGCCGGCTCAGTACGTCGCGCGGTCGCCGTCGGCGGGCGGCCCGCCGTGGGTGCGCCGCCCGCCGAGCCAGGTGCCGGACACCTCGATCGAGGCCAGCTCACCGGCCGGCACCGCGTACGGATCGGTGGCCAGGTGCACCAGGTCGGCCCGCATCCCCGGCCGCAGCACACCCCACTCGGCCTCCTCGAAGGCCTGGTGCGCGACGCCGGCCGAGTACGCCGCCAGCGCCTCGGTGAGCCCGATCCGCTCTTCGGGCAGCCAGCCGCCCTGCGGCAGGCCGTTCGGGTTCTGCCGGGTGACGGCGGTGGCCAGCCCGGCCAGCGGCTCGTAGCGGGTGACCGGCCAGTCGCTGCCGAAGGAGATCCGGGCGCCGTCGCGCAGCAGGGCGCCGATCCGGTACTGCCGGGAGCCGCGCTCCGGGCCGATCCGGGGCAGGGTGAGCTCGGTCATCAGCGGGTCGGTCTGCGCCCACAGCGGTTCGAAGTTGGCGATCACCCCGAGCTCGGCGAACCGTGGCAGGTCGTCCGGGTGGACCAGCTGGACGTGGGCGATCACCGGCCGGCGGGCACGCGTGCCGTTGCGGCGGACGGCGGCCTCGACGGCGTCCAGCGCGATCCGCACGCCGTGGTCGCCGATCGCGTGGATGTGCGGCTGGAAGCCCAGCGCGTCCACCGCGGTGACGGCCTCCGCCAGTTCGGCGCCGGTCCAGTTGGCGACGCCGTGGGAGTGCGGGCAGTCGCTGTACGGCTCCAGCAGCGCGGCCGTACCGGACTCGATGACGCCGTCGGCGAAGAACTTGACCGCCCGCGCGGTGAGCCGGCCCTGCCCGGCGGCCTCCACCCGGTCGCGGTCGGCGACCAGGCGGGGCAGCCGTTCGCGCCAGCCGTCCGGTTCGAGCAGCAGCGCGAGCCCGGCCCGGACCGGCAGGCCCGCCCCGGCGACGGCCGCCAGCCAGGTGTCCACCTGGGCGGGCTCGACCCAGGCGTCCTGGATCCAGGTGAGCCCGGCGGCGGCGAGCGCGGCGGTGCTCTCCCGCAGTGCGGAGACCTGTTCGGCCAGGGGCGGCGGCGGGACGAGCGCGAGCACGGGGTTGAGCGCGCCGAACTCGCGCAGGGTGCCGAGCGGGCTGCCGTCCGGGCGGCGGACGATCTCGCCGCCCACCGGTTCGGGGGTGTCCGGCCCGTAGCCGGCGCGGCGCAGTGCCTCGCTGTTGGCCCAGCCGGTGTGGTGGTCCATGGTGCGCAGCAGCACGGGCCGGTCCGGTACGGCGGCGTCCAGCACCCGGGCGTCGAACAGTCCTCCCTCGGCCAGCCACGGGTCGACGGCGTCGCCGGTGATCCACTCGGCCTCGGGGTGGCGCCGTGCCCAGTCGCGGACGGCGGCCACGACCTGTTCCTGGCTGGTGCAGTCACGGACGGGTACGCCGCGCAGGCCGATGCCGCCGATCAGCGGGTGGACGTGGCCGTCACCGAAGGAGGGCAGCAGGGCGCCGCCGTCCAGGTCGACGGTCTCGGTGCCGTCGTCGCGCAGGGCAAGGGCGGCGTCGCCGAGGGCGGCGATCCGTCCCGCGCTGACGGCGAGGGCGTGGGTGCGGGGGAGGGCGGGGTCTCCGGTGTGGATCCGGCCGCCGGTGAAGATCGTTTCGGCACGCATGCGGGGGTGTGCGTCCTCTCCGGGGCAGGGCGGGCCGACGCGTGCGCGGCCTGCCTAACCGAATGGGGTTCGGTTACCGTAGGCGCGGCACCGCCGGGTGCGGAAGGGTTTTACTGAAAGCCGTTCAGTAACGCTTGGATAACGACGATCTTGGTCTGTCGGGGGCCGACGAGCCGACGGGCCGGCGGGCCGCCCGGCGGCCGCGAAGGTGAGGAACCGGGCATGCCCAGGCCGCGCACACCCCTGCTGGACCGGCAGCGCATCGTGGACACCGCGCTGAGGCTGGTCGACGAGGCTGGGGACCTGACCATCCCCGCGCTGGCCGGCGCCCTCAAGGTGAGCCCCTCCGCGCTCTACCACCACGTGGCCGGCCGGGCCGAGATCGTCGCCCTGATGCGCGCCGAACTGGTGCGCACGATCGGCGAGCAGTCGATGTGGGACCAGTCCTGGGACGCCGCGCTGCACACCTGGGCGCACGCCTACCGGGACGCCTTCGCCGAACACCCCGGCATCGTCCGGCTGCTCGCCACCGCGCCGCTGGCCGAATCGTTCATGCACGAGCTGTACGAGCGCGCCGTCACCACCCTGGAGGACGCCGGCTTCGCCGCGCGGGACGTGATGGGCCTGATCACCGCCCTGGAGAGCTTCGTCCTGGGGTCGGCGCTGGACCTGGTGGCCCCCGACGTCATGGTGGACGCCGTCGACCGTGCCGCGACCCCGCGACTGGCCGGGGCTCTGGACGCCGTCCCTGCCGGGCGGGAGCGCGCCGACCGCGCCTTCGAACTCGGTCTCACCGCCCTGATCGGGGGCTACCGGGCGCTGCTGGGCTGACGGGCGCCGCTGGGCGGGCGGGGCCGGGCGGGCCGGCGCGTGCGGTCGGGTCGGCGGGTGCGGGTGGGTCGGCGGTGCCGTCGGCCCGGCCCGAGGTCCTTCCGGGTCCATGCCGCGCAAATGAGTCCTCTTATCGCATTTTCAGCCTCGAAACGCACCCGTGCGGCCCGGAACCGGCCAAGGTGCCGCGCCAGGTGGCCGGTGAACGACGCTCCAACGCCCCTGGCCCACCAGCGCCGCCGCCCCCACGCGCGACCTGATGTGCTGTCAGTTCTTGGCCGGAACTGGCCGCTGCTGATGTGAATATGCCATTGGAATGTTCGTCGTACGGAATCCGGCAGTAGCCTTCCGTGGCGAACTAGCCACTGTTGGTGGTGAATCGGATCGGTGCCGCGCTGCGCCCGACCGCCCAGACCCCGCGAAGGAGCCGGTGTGCCCGGTATCGACGAATGCCTCTCCGGAGCGATGGCGATCCCGGGGGCCCGCGCCGCGAGCCTGGTCGACTGGAGCAGCGGGCTCGCGCTCGGCAGCCTCGGCGAGGGTCCGACCGGTGAGCACGAGACCTCCGCCGCGGAGGCGACCGACCTGGTGCGAGCGGCCGTCGAGAGCCAGACCTTCACCGCGGCGGAGGATCCGCGGGCCCTGCTGGAGGACATCATCGTCACCGCAGGCCGCAGCTACCACCTGATCCGCTTCATCGACACGGCCTTCGACAGCAGGCTCGTCCTGCACCTCTGGCTGGACCGCGCGGAGGGCAACCTCGCCGCCGCCCGTTTCCGCCTCCAGGCGCTCACCGAGGAGCTGGTGCTGGGGTGAGCGCGTGACCGCCGCGACCGGCACCGCGCCGCCGCCCGCGGAGTCCGCCACTCCGAGGACCCCGGGCGAGGCGCTCACCCTGCTCGCCGACCGCCGGGCCACCGGCGCCCTGCACGGACCGCTCGGCAGCCTGTACCTGGTCGACGGCCGGGTGGCGGCCGCCGAGTCCCCCCGCGCGCCCGGCCTGGCCGACCTGCTCACCGGCTGCGGCCGGATCACCCCCGAGGGCTGGGCCGAGCTGCTCCGGGAGCACGGCGCGCGGTCGAGGGTCAGTGAGGCGCTCGTCGAACGCGGACTGCTCACCCGGGGGGAGCTCGAACTCGGTCACCTGGGAACGCTGTTCGACGCCGCGTTCTTCGTCCTCGCCGACCCGGGCGGCGGCGCCTGGCGGTTCGAGGCCGACGCCCGGCACTGGCTCGGACCGGTCGCCGAGGTCGATCCGGCCCGGATCCGCCGCGAGGTCGAACGCCGCCGACGGCTGCTCGACGGGATCTGGCCGTGGGGGCAGCTCGACACCGCCCCCGTGCGGCCGACCGAGTGCGGCCGCCGGCCGGCCCATCGCCCGTCCGGCCGTCGACGCCGCGAGCTGCTGGACCACGCGGACGGCCGGCGGACCCCGGCGGACCTGGCCCGGCTGCTCGGCCGCTCCGGCTTCGGCGTCACCGCCGACGTCCGCCGGCTCGCCGCCGCCGGGCTGCTGGACGCCCCGCGCCGCCCGTCGGAGGCCCCCCGGGGCCCGTCGGGCGCCTCGCAGGGCCCGGCCGTCGCTTCGCAGGGCCCGGCCGTCGCGCCGACGGCGACTCCGGTGCCCGGCGAGCCGTCGACGACCGCTCCTGCGCCCGTAACCGCCCCACCGGCCGCGAGCAGACCGGCCGGCGGGCTGCACCGAAGGATCCCCGGCGCCAGCTTTCGGGAGGCCGGCCTCTCCGGCACCCAGGTCGCGGCCGGCCCCGCCTCCGCGCCCGGCCCCGCCTCCGCACCCGGCCCCGCATCCGCCCCCGGTGCGGCCCGCACCGGGGCTCCGGCCGGCACCCCCGCCGGGTCCGAAGCCCCCACGCGCTCCGAACACCCGCCCGCCACGGCAGCGGCCCACCCGCTGGCCGTCCCCGATCCGGACGTCGCGCTGCTGACCCGGATCCGAGACCTTCTGGAGGCCCGACTTTGACCCACTCCCCGCCCGCGACCCCGTTGTTCCGGCCATGAGGCGGGCACTCAAGCAGCGTGTCGGAAGGAGACAACTGATCGCCTTGGAGACCGAGTTGCTCGCCGAACTGCGTGCCGTCAAGCATCGCGTCCCGCACCTCGCGGGTGGCCTGGTGGCCAGCGTGGACGGCCTGTTGATCGCACACGACACCCACGGCACCGAGCCCTCGGGGCTGGCCGCGATGACGGCGGCCTCGCTCTCGCTGGCCCAACGGCTCGCCGACACCACCGGCCAGGGTGAGTTCCGCGAGTCCTTGGTACGCGGCGAGAACGGCTACGTCGCCACCTACGCGGCCGGCGGCAGCTGCGTGCTGACCCTGCTGGCGCACCCGGACGTCAACGTCGGCCGGCTGCACCTGGAGGCCCGTCGCAGCGCCCAGCGCATCGCGGGGCTGCTCAACGACGCCCTGCTGCCCAAGGATCCGCGCGACGCGGGCTGACCGGGGCCGACCGGCCACCGCGCAACCGCACCACCGCCCCGCCGCCCCACCGCACCGCAGAACCGACAATCCGACGAACCACCCGCCACCGAAAGGGAGTTACCCAGATGACCGACGCAGCCGGCGCGCTCAAGCAGGCCATGACCAGCATCGAGGGCGCCATCGGCGCGGCCCTGGTGGACTACAACAGCGGCATGGCGCTGGCCACCCTCGACGGCCCCGGCGGCCTGGACCTCAACGTCGCCGCCGCCGGGAACACCGACGTGGTCCGCGCCAAGATGCGCACCATGGACATGCTCGGGCTCCAGGACGGCATCGAGGACATCCTGATCACCCTGACCAGCCAGTACCACCTGATCCGCCCGCTCACCGGCCGCACCGGCAAGGGCCTGTTCCTCTACCTCGCGCTGGACAAGGCGCGCGCCAACCTCGCGATGGCCCGCCACCAGCTGAGCCGGATCGAGGGCGAACTGGAGGTCTGACACGCGGCCCCGAGGGGCCGCTCCGACACCCGGTCGCGGACGAGTCCGGTTCGCGGAGGAGGTCCGGGCCCGCGGAGGAGCCCGGGCTCGCGGAGGAGCCCGGGTCCGTGGACGAGGCCCCGGCGGCGGCCCAGGCGCCCCGCCGGGCTCCGCCCCCGAGACCTCACTGCTGCGGCAGGTCCGGCCCGACGGCCCGTCCGCGCACCAGCTCGACCGGTCCGCGCGACCGCTCCCGCGCGCCCAGCGCGGCGGCCGTGCGGTCCCAGGACGGTCCGGTCAGCAGTGCCCGCGCCTCCTCCGGAGCGCAGAGTCTCCACTCCACCAACTCCTGCTCCGGCAAAGCGATCGCGTCGAGCATCCGCTCCGTCACCGTGCCCCCGTCGAACACGTAGACCAGGACGGCGGTGTCCTGTCCGGTCGCCGGGTCCGCGGTCGGGTCGGCGGCCGTGCCGGGCTGCCAGTCCAGCGTCAGCAGCGGCCCGGGCTCGACCTCCCAGCCGAGCTCCTCGTGGATCTCCCGCCGGGCCGCAGCCCGGGGCATCTCCCGGTCCGCCTCGACCCCGCCGCCCGGCAGTGTCCAGTGCGGCACCTGCCCGCGCGGCCCGTCCCACGGCCGCAGCCGTACCAGCAGCACCCGCCCGGCGGCGTCGGTGAACAGCGCCCGCGCCTTCGTCCGGATACGCGGCCGGGTGGCGTAGTAGGTCTCGCGGTCCATCGACGGCTCCGGCCGTTCCTCGGTCGAGGGCGTCAGCCCCGGGGCCGCGGCGAGTCCGTCGTAGGCGGGCACCGGCGGGTCGGCGGGCAGCCAGTCGAGCGTGTGTCCGACCGGTCGGCTGTCCTCCAGCTCCAGTGGCCCGGCCTCGCGCGGCGCCCGAAGACAGGCCGTCATCCGGCGGGACAGTCGTGGTGGCAGGGCGTGCCCGGCCTGCTCCGTGGTCAGCCAGGTCCAGCCGCCGACCTCCGCCGCGTCGGGCCGGAACGCGGCGACCTGTTCGGCCGTCAGCGGCTCGGCCCAGTACAGGTAGACGACGATCGGGCGGTCGCCGTCCCGCAGCCGCGCCCAGTCCACCCCGGCCAGCGGCCCGAGTCGGGGCGTGAACCCGAGCTCCTCGCGGATCTCCCGCAGGGCGGTCTCCCGCGGTGACCGGTCCGTCGGCTCCCAGCCGCCGCCCGGGATCGCCACCGGATGCTTCCGGTCGTACGGCAGTCGCACCACCATCACCCGCCCGGCGGTGTCCGGGAACAGCACTCCCGCCGCCGCCATCACCTCCCGGCCGGCCGTGCCCGCCTCCGCCACCCCGACTTCCTCCACCCCGACTTCCTCCACCGCGACTTCCTCCACCCCGGCTCCCTGTGCTCCGGCTGCGTCCACCCCGGCTCCCTCCGTCGCGCTCTCCCCGGACACGACAACCCGGGTCACCCCGATGGTTCCCACCGGGCGCCCCCGCCGACCCCCACGATCGGGCGGACCCCGGCGCGGTGCGCCCGATCGGGCGAGGCCACGCCTCGGGCGCCGCCCCGGCGGCCGCTCATCCGAGTGACGCCAGCGCCTGGGCGGCGGCCCGTGCCATCTGCTCGTCGTGCCGGGCGCTGCCGCCGCGCAGGCGGGCTGCGCCCTCGGCGGCGGCCAGGGCGAGCAGGCCCGGCAGCAGGTCGGTGCTGCGGGCGGCGAGCCAGCGGGTGCCCTGGGTGGCCATCCACCAGAGGTCGGCGGCCGGTCCCGGTGGGGGTTCGGCGGGGGCGGTGGTCGGGGGCGGGCCGAGGGGGTGCCCGGCCTCGGTGAGCAGGCCGTGGAACCGTCGGGCGATCAGGTGGTGGCCCTCGGCACTCGGGTGCAGGCGGTCCACGCTCAGCAGTCGGCGCTCCGCGAGCCAGGGCAGCTCGGCGATGTGCAGGTGTACGGCCCGGTGGCGTTCGGTGAGGGCGTGCACCACGGTGTTGACCGCCCGCATCCGGCGTGCCAGCGGCCGGGCGAGCGGTGCCGGGAGCCGGAGCAGGCTGCCGGGGTCGGGCAGGCAGGCGGTCAGCAATCCGGCGCCTTGGCCGGAGAGTTCACCCATCGTGGCGTCCAACTCCCGTGTGGTGCGCCGGATGTCGAAGCCCGTCCGCAGGGTGTCGTTGCCGCCGACCACCACCGCCGCCAGCTGGGGTCGCAGCGCCAGCGCGGCCGGTAACTGACGATTCGTCAATTCACTGGTGAGTGCTCCGCTGTACGCCAGGTTGGTGAACTCGACCTGCCGGCCTTCCGGTGCCAGTGATCCGGCCAGGACGGCGGCCCAGCCGCGCCAGCCTTCGCCGACCTGGTCCCCGATCCCCTCCGTGAGCGAGTCCCCGAGCGCGACGAAGCGCAGCAGCTCGCCCGCCGCGGGGTGATCCTCCGCCGCCCGGTCACGCCCGGCGTCCAGCATGCTCATCCCGACCCCCGTCCGCCGCGTCGTCGTCGAGTGGGCCGCGCGCTGCCTCGTGCCCGCGCACGCGGTCCGCCGCCCGGCCGTGGCGCACGCCGTGCGCCGCCAGGAACGCCGCCACCGCCGCCGGCCAGCCGTACCGTTCGGCCTGGGCCCGGGCGGCGGCCCGCCGTGTCCGCTCCGGCCGGTCCAGCAACTGCCCCACCGCGGCGGCGAATCCGGCACCCGTGTCGACGGCGGCCACCCCGGCGAGCCCGACCAGGCCGGGCAGCGCGGAGGAGCGGCTGACCGCCACCGGGGTCCCGCAGGCCAGCGCCTCCATCGCGGCCAGGCCGAACGTCTCCACCGGTCCGGGCGCGAGCACGACGTCCGCGCAGCCCAGCAGCCGGGCCAGCTCCGCGCGCCCGCCCAGGTGCCCGAGGAAGCGCACCGGCAGCCGCAGCCGTGCGGCCCGGGCGGCCAGCCGTTCCCGCAATGGGCCGGTGCCCGCCACCACCAGCACCGCGGGCCGTCGCCGGGCCCGCAGGGCGGCCAGCGCCTCGAGCGCCCGCTCGGGCCGCTTCTCCGCCGAGAGCCGCGAGCAGAGCACCAGCAGCGGCTCGTCCGGGGCCGCGTACCGGGCCCGCTGGGCGGCCCGTGCGGCCGACGGCAGCGGGCGCATCGCGTCGAGGTCCACCCCCAGGGGGGCCCGGACCAGGTTCGGGGTGCCGATCCGCCGGAATTCCGCCGCCGCCCAGTCGGTGGTGCAGAGCACCGAGTCGTAGGCGCGGGCGGTGGCCGCGTTGAGCCGGTCGGCCGCCGTGCCAGCCAACGGGCCGGGCAGGCCCCAGGTGCGCAGCAGCCCGGAGGCGCTCTCGTGCGAGACCATGACCGAGCGCACGCCGTGCCGCCGCGCCCAGGCGCCGGTCCAGCGCAGCGTGGTGCGGTCGGACACCTCCAGCCGGTCGGGGGAGAACCTGGTCAGCTCGGCGGCCACCGCCCGCCGGTCGGTGAGCAGCCGGTAGCCGCCGCTGGCCGGCAGCACCGGGCCGGGCAGGGTGACCACCACGCCCTGCTCGGTCTCCTCCTCGGAGCGCCGCTCCCCGGGGACGATCAGCACGGGGCGGTGCCCGGCGGCCCGGTACCCGGCGCCCAGGTGGCGCAGCGCGGTGCGCAGCCCGCCGGAGACCGGGGTGACGAAGTTGGCGAGCCGGACGATCGTCAGGGCCCCGTCCGGCGGAGGAGCCGCACCGCTCGCGGTCGTCCCGTCGGGCGTCAGCGCCCGGTCGTCGGGCAGGAAGGGCGGGGAAGGCGGGGAAGGCGGGGAGGGCAGACAGGGTGGGGAGGGCAGGGAGCAGCCGGAGGGCTCGGAGGGCTCGGAGGGCGCGGCGGTCATGCGGGCAGCTCCTCGGGCAGGACGGGCGCCACCGGCACGGCCGCCGCCGGGGCGGTGGGCGGCAGCGGCACGCCGTGGAACTCGGCCAGCACCTCGGCGTAGTGCCGCAGCAGCAGGTCCCCGACGGCCTCCCAGGTGCGCGCGGTCACCTCGGCCCGCCCGGCCCGCCCGTACGCGGCCCGCCGTACCGGGTCGGTGGCCAGTTCGGCGACCGCCCGGGCCACCGCCGCGGCGTCCCGGGGCGGCACCAGCAGGCCGGTGCGGTGGTGGGCGACGAGGTCGAGCGGGCCGCCCGCGGCCGGGCCGACCACCGGCACGCCGCTGGCCATCGCCTCCTGGATGGTCTGGCAGAAGGTCTCCAGCGGGCCGGTGTGCACGAAGACGTCCAGGGTCGCGAAGCAGCGCGCGAGCTCGTCGCCGGTTCGGCGGCCGAGGAACACGGCGCCCGGCATCGAGGCCTTCAGCCCGGGCGCCGAGGGGCCGTCCCCGACGACCACGACCCGTACCCCGGGCAGCGCCGAGGCCGCCGCGAGCAGGTCGACCCGCTTCTCCGGCGCCAGCCGGCCGACGTACCCGACCAGCACCTCCCCGCCCGGGGCGAGCGCCCGGTGCAGCGCCTCGTCCCGGTGGCGGGGGTGGAACCGCACCGAGTCCACGCCGCGCGGCCACAGCTGCACCCGCGGCACCCCGTGGGCGGTGAGGTCCTGGGCGGCGGGGGTGGAGGGGGCCAGGGTGCGGACGGCCGCCCGGTGCACGGCCCGGATCCGCCGCCAGGCGGCGGCTTCGCCGAGGCCCCGCCCGGCCCGGTAGGCGTGGGCGTACCCGGCGAGGTCGGTCTGGTACACGGCCACGGCGGGAACCCCGAGCCGGGCCGCGACCTGCATCCCGCGCGCGCCGAGCACGAACGGGCTGGCCAGGTGGACGAGGTCCGGCCGGTGCCCGGCAATCGCGGCCGCCAGCTGCCGGCTGGGCAGCGCGATCCGGACCTGCGGGTACCCCGGCAGCGGCACCGACGGGATGCGCACCACGGGAATCCCGTCCGCTGCGGCGCCGCCGAAGGTCTCCGGCGGGCATGCGGCGCCCCGGGCCGGCGCGGGGGTGACGACGAGGGGCTGGTGGCCCCGGCGGACCAGGTGCTCGGCCGTCCGCAGCACGCTGTGGGCGACTCCGTTGACCTCGGGCGGGAAGGATTCGGTGACGATGACGACGCGCATGCCAGTGTTCTGTCCGCGTCCGGCATGCACCCGGCCAAAGGGATCTGTCGTACAGGCGAACGCGGGTCGGCGATTTGCACCGCCGACCCGCGCCCGTCCCGGAGCCCGGTCCGTCAGACCGACCCGGCGGTCTCCTTGAGCTCCGCGTACGGCGCGAGCTTGCGGATCGACTCGATGCTCTTCAGGCAGTCGTCCTTGCTCTCGTGCGGGTCGCCGGTCACCACGATCGCCCCGTTGCTCGCCTTGAGCCGGAACCGGTGCATGCCGCCCTCGTCCATGTACAGCTCGAACTTTCCAGCCATGCCAGAAACAGCCTTCCGCTCGGATGACCCCCTGGCACCGCACCGTAGGGTCAAATCCCTTGTGCGGCACGTCAGATGATCCATCCGAGTGCACGGGTGGAGGGGCGCGCCGACGGGGCGTCCGGTAGTCAGCCCCGCCCGGCGAGCAGTCCGGTGAGAGTGGCGGTCAGGATGCGGGCGAGCCGGGGTTCGACCTCGATGACGGCGTGGGCGAGCCGGGGGTCGCTGCGGTAGAGGGCGGCGACCTCGGTGCCCGGGTTCGCGATCTGCCACATGGCGCCGGCCAGCGAGACGGCGGTGGCGACCAGGTCGACGACGTCCTGCTCGTCCAGGGCGGGCAGCCGCTCGCGGACGGCCGCGCTGATCGGTTGGCGGGCGGCGAGTGTGGCGAGCTTGAAGGCGCGGACCGCGTCGAGCGAGACGTTGCGTTCGAGGTTGAGGGGGGCGTGGGCGAGCAGGTCGCAGAACATCCCGCGGTCGGCGAGGGTGGCGGCGAACGCCCGGGCGACGGCGGCCGGGCCCGGTTCCGCGGTGTCCCGCAGCCGCGTGGTCAGCGCCTCCGACCACTCCGCCCAGCCTTCGGCGGTCAGCCGCAGGAAGATCTCCTCGCGGGTCTCGAAGTACCGCAGCAGCGCCGACTTGTGCATCCCCACGGCCGCCGCGATGTCGGTCAGGGTGATGTCCCTGATGCCGTGCTCGCCGCCGAGCGACCGGGCCGCCGCCAGGATCGCGGCCTCGCGCCGGCGCTTGGCCTCGGGCGAGCGTGCCCGTTGGAACTCCGATGCGTCATCCACCTGCCCATGGTAAGGCAACGTCGTTGCCGTATTAGTGCAACGGCGTTGCGGTAATAACGCAACGGTGTTTTACTAGCGGCATGGAGCAGAAAACGCAGGGGAACAGCGAACAGACCTGGTTCATCACCGGCAGCTCGCGCGGCTTCGGCCGCGCACTCGTCCGTGCCGCCCTCGAAGCCGGCGACCGGGTGGCGGCCACCGCTCGCCGGCCCGAGCAACTCACCGACCTCGTCGAGGAGTTCGGCGACCGGATCCGTCCGATCGCGCTGGACGTCACCGACCCGGCGGCCGCCCGCGCGGCCCTCGCCGAGGCCCGGGCCGCCTTCGGCCGGATCGACGTACTGGTGAACAACGCCGGCTACGCCAACGTGTCGCCGATCGAGACCACCGAGGACGCGGACTTCCGCGCCCAGTTCGAGACCAACTTCTGGGGCGTCTACCACGTCACCAAGGCCGCGCTCCCGCTGCTGCGCGAGCAGAAGGGCGGGCTGGTCGTGCAGTTCTCCTCGATGGGCGGCCGGGTCGGCGGCTCCCCGGGCATCGCCTCGTACCAGGCGGCGAAGTTCGCCATCGACGGCTTCAGCCGGGTGCTGCGCGCCGAGACCGAGCCGTTCGGCGTGCGGGTGCTGGTGGTCGAGCCCAGCGGCTTCCGCACCGACTGGGCGGGCTCCTCGATGGTCGTCCACGACGTGCCGGAGGCCTACCGGGAGACGGTCGGCGCCATGAACCGGCGGATGCGGCAGGGCGGTGCCGGCGCCGCGGGCGACCCGGTCCGGGCCGCCGAGATCCTGGTCCGGGTGGCCAAGCGGCGCGACATCCCCCACCACCTCCCGCTCGGGGTCAACGCGGCGGAGGGCTCGATCGCCATGGACCGGCGGCTCCTCGAGGAGGACGGCAAGTGGCGCGAGGTGGCCCGCTCGGCTGACTTCGCCGAGCCCTACCCGGTCGCCTTCCCGCCGGACTCGACCGACTGAACCGCCCGACTGAACCGCCCGGCCGGACTGCCCGGCGGGCGCGGTCCGCAGGCGCGGTTCGCGGGTGCCGAGGACCGTGGACCGGTGCGCAGGTCGCCGCGCCCGGTCGGGCGCGGCACTGCGGCCCGGCGCGGGGTGGGCGCCGGGCCGCGGGGTCCTCCGGGTTCAGCAGTTGTCGAGGATGCCGGTGAGCGCGTTCTTCTCGGCGCTGTCCACGCCCAGGCCGTAGTACTGCTTCACCTGCACCCAGGCGCGGGCGTAGGTGCAGCGGTAGGAGGCCTGGGGGAGCCACTCGGCCGGGTCGCGGTCGCCCTTGGAGCGGTTGCTGCTCGCGGAGACCAGCAGCAGCTGGGGGCGGGTGACGTCGTTGGCGAAGGCCTGGCGCTGGGCGGTGGTCCAGGCCCAGGCGCCGGAGGCCCAGGCCTCGGAGAGCGGCACCAGGTGGTCGACGTCGAAGGAGGAGGCGTTGGTGGTGGTCGCGCCGTCGTACGGGGAGGACCAGTTGCCGCTGGTGGCCTTGCAGGAGGTGTCGGTGGCGACGTTGCTGCCGTCCCGCTTGACGATCCACTCGCGGGTGTCGCAGGTGCCGCTGATGGTGATCCAGGTCGGGAACAGCGTGCGGTCGTAGGTGTCGCCGTGGGTCTCGGCGGTGGCGGGCATCGCGGCGAGGTAGCTCCGGGCGGTGGCCGCGGAGATCGGGGTCGGCAGGGCTGCCTGGGCGGGCGTGCCGGCGGTGACCACGGTCACGGCGGCGAGCGCGGCGGCGGCCGGTATACAGGACAGGAACCGGCGCACGGGTGTGGTGGGGGCCATGGCGGACGCTCCATCATCAGATCGGATGAACTGCTGAATTGCGTGCGCCAGTGTGGCGAGCCCGTCACCTACGCGGGTAGACGCGGGAAGTGAAATCCTCGTGCACATTGGACGCGCACCGGACAAGTCCGGTGCGCGTCACGGTGGTTCAGGATGATGTGTCCGGTTTTCCGACTGCCGTCGAGGAGTCGGCCGGGACGTCGGCCGGGATGTCGAGCGGGACGTCGGCCGGGATGCCGAGCGGGGCTTGCGCCGAGGCCGCGGCGGGGAGTTCAGTCGCGGCGGCGGCCCGCCATCCAGACGTAGACCAGCACGCCCGCGAACAGGAACAGGACGCCCTGGTAGACGGCGGCGTAGCCGGCCCCGGCCACCAGCCAGAGCGAGAAGCCGAAGGCGCCCAGGCCGAGGATCGCGTCACGCACCAGCCGCCCGCGGTCGACCTTCTCGCCGGCCCCGCGCGCCAGCCAGTACAGCTGGGCAGCGGCGGAGAGCAGGTACGGCACGGTGGCGGTGAAGGTGGTGACCAGCACGAGGATCTCGAAGGCGCCCTTCGCCCCGCTGGCGAAGTTGAGCACGGTCAGCACCGAGGCCAGCGAGACGCCGACCAGCACGCCGAAGGTCGGCACCCCGCGCCGCTCCTTGCCGAAGGCGGCCGGGAACAGGCCGTCCTTGGCGGCCGCGTACGGCGCCTGGGCGGAGAGCAGGGTCCAGCCGTTGAGGGCGCCCGCCATCGAGACCAGCGCGGCGACGGCGATCACGGTGCCGCCCCAGGTGCCGCCGAACATGGCGTCCACGGCGTCCGAGAACGGCGCGGTGGAGTGGACGAGCTGCTGGTGCGCCACGGTGCCGAACACCGCGATCGTGCCGAGCAGGTAGACCACCGCCGCACCGGTGGTGCCGAGCACGCTGGCCCGGCCGACGTTGCGCTCCGGGTTGCGGACCTGGCCGGCGCTCATCGCGGCCGACTCCACGCCCAGGTAGCTGAACAGCAGGATCGCCGCGGCGGCGGACATGCCGCCCGCCCAGCCGTGGCCGGTGCCGTCGAAGGGGCCGAGGTTCTTCGGGTCGAAGAAGAACAGGCCGCCCACCGATACCACCAGCAGGGGGATGAACTTCAGTACGGTGGAGACGAGTTGGACCGCCCCGACGAAGCGGGTGCCGGCCAGGTTGGCCAGTGCCGGTAGCCACTGGAAGGCCAGCGCGGCGGTGATCTCCAGCGGGACGGAGTGGTGCAGCGGCAGCAGCACGTCCAGGTAGCCGACGGCGGCCACGGCGAGTGCGGCGTTGCTGACCCAGGTGGTGATCCAGTACGACCAGGCGGACAGGAAGCCGGCGAAGTCCCCGAAGGCCTCGCGGGCGTAGACGTACGGCCCGCCGGTGCGCGGATTGCGGCGGGCCAGCTGCCCGAAGACCAGCGCCAGCGCGATCGCGCCGACCGTGAGCACCGCGAAGGAGACCAGGCTGACCGTCCCGAACGGGGCCACGGCGGCCGGGATCATGAAGATGCCGCCGCCGATGATGTTGCCCATCACCAGGGCGGTGGCGGTCGCCAGCCCGAAGCGGCGGCCGTTCGGCTTCGGCGTCCGGGCCGGGGGAGCGGAGCCGATCGGCCCCGGGGTCTCCGGGGCACTCGGTCGGAACTCCTGCCGGGGTGCGGCGGGACTGGTCTGCATGAGGGTGGTGCGCCTTTCGTGGTGCTGCTCCGGCAGCCGGTGCGCGCGCTCGGTGGAGCGACATGGAGCGACCGTTCATGCTCCGGCGGGGCGGCACCCCGCTCCAAATCGACGGGATTTGTTCCGTTCGTCGGGTCCGTCACCGCAAGACTTTCGGTCGAGGGGCGATCCGACGGGTACTCGTCCGGCGCCCTCCGCCCGGCTGTTCGACCCGATTCACGGACGTACGACCGGATTCGTCCGGCCGGGGGAGTTGTCTCACCCGAATGCCTCAGCCCGGTTGCGGCGCGCGCCGGAAGCCGCGCGTTCGTGTGCAAACGTGGGCGCGGCGCCTCCCCGGTGGGGCGCCGCCCGGCCCGTCGGACGGCCGAACCGGCCGGTCGGGGCGCGGGCTGAGGACCAGAGACGAACCAAAGGACATCAGATGTCGCTTCGTGGGAAGATCCGCAAGCTCGCCGTGATCGTCGCCGTGGCCGGTGCCGTGGTGGCGGTCCCGACCTCGGCCATGGCGGGGGGCTTCGCTCCGTCGCAGTCGGAGGGCCAGAGCCTGGAGTCGGGCACCGCGGGCGTCGGCCTGTTCGGCCCGCACGCCTCCTGGTTCAACTACGCCGAGCACGGCGAGAGCGACTGCGGCTGCTGATCCCCCTCGTCTTCGTGTCCGAGCCCGGAGGCCGTTCCTCGGCCTCCGGGCTCGGTGCTGCCCCGCGGTTCCCGGGCCTTCCGCTGCTCCCGGGCCCACCGCGGCTCCCCGGCCTTCCGCTGCTCCCGGGCCCACCGTTGCTCGGTGGGCCCGGGGTCACGGCCGTCCCGCGCCGGCGGGCTCCCGCCGGTCCGCCGGGCGGCCGCCGGGACCGCGGACCGTCGCCCGCTCCCGCAGCTCCTTCAGCACCGCGATGTCCATCGCGTGCCCGGTGCCGTCCCCGCCGTGCTTGCGGTCCGGGGTCTCCACCAGCAGCGGCACCCCGGCCGTCTCCGGGTGTTCGAACAGCTCACGGAACGGTTCGGCGCCGATCATGCCCGCGCCGATGTTCGCGTGCCGGTCCTTGCGGGCCCCGACGACGTCCTCGGAGTCATTGGCGTGGATCAGCCGCAGCCGCCCCGGACCGGCCGCGGCGGCCAGGGCGTCCAGCGCGGCCGTCACCCCGCCCGGCTCCGCCAGGTCGTGCCCGGCGGCGAAGGCGTGGCAGGTGTCCAGGCAGACTCCCACCTTCGGGTGATGGTCCAGCGCCTCCACGTACTCGGCCAGCTCCTCCATCCGGGAGCAGAGCGAGCTGCCCTGGCCCGCCGTCGGCTCCAGCAGCAGCCAGGGCGCGTCGTCGCCGAGCCCGTCCAGTTCCTCCAGCAGCGGCCGGACGTCCGCCCGGACCTGCGCCATGGCCTCGGCCCGGCGCGAACCGCCGCCGGGCGCGGTGCCGACCGCCGAGCCGGTGTGCAGGACGACGCCGAGCGCGCCGATGGCGTGGCCGCGGCGCAGGGAGTGCCGCAGCGAGTCCGCCGAGCGCTCCCGGGTGGCCGGGTTGTCCGAGCCGAAGTTGATCAGGTACGGGGCGTGCACCCAGGCCGGGACGCCCCGCTCCGCGCAGGCGGCGCGGAACTCCTCGTCCTGGGCCGGGTTGCCCGGGGGAGTGGCCCAGCCGCGCGGGTTGGCCACGAAGACCTGGACCGTCTCCGCGCCGACCCGGCCCGCGTACGCCAGACCGGTGCCGGCCAGCCCGCGACCGGCCACCGGGACGTGGGCGCCGATCGGGTTGCGGAGGGCGGCGACGGGCGGTACGGGCACGGTGGTCATGACCCCGAGGATGTCACGCGCCCGGGCCCGGCCGTCGCCCGGGCCGCGGTCGGGCCTCGCCGGGGCCGGCCTCGGCGCGACAGGGGCCCGCAGGGAGCCGGCGGAGGGCCGGCAGGTCGGAAGGTTCGGCTCCCGATGACCGGAAGACACGATCCTCTGTGCTCGATCGAGTGAATCCGGCTCGAAGACCCCGGATCGCACCCCCGCTTCCGTCACGATCCGTGACCAGAGGGACCTCGCGACTCCTGAGGAGGCAGCCGTGACCACCGCCGAGCCGGTCGAGACCGTCGACCTGCGCGCCGACCACCTGATCCGCGACCCGTTCACCGCCTTCGCCGACCTGCGCGAGCGCGCCCCGCTCGCCCGCGCCACCATCCCCGGTGTGGAGCCGTTCTGGATCGCCGTCCGCTACCAGGACGTCCGCACCGTGCTGTCCGACCCGCGCTTCGTCAACGACGTGGCCGCCGTCGACGGGCCCGCCCCCGACGGCCCGCTCTGCCCGGACACCCCCGCTGCCTCCGACACCTCCGAAGGCCCCGACGCCCCCGCCCACCGCACCGAGCAGGTCTGGCGCGCCCGCGGCATGCCGCCCGAGTGCGCGAAGTACCTGCGAGCCGGGGTCTTCGGCGCGGACGGCGCCCGGCACCGCCGGATGCGCGGGCTGGTGCACCCCGCCTTCACGGCCGGCGCGGTGGAACGGCTGCTCCCCCGGATCGAACGGCTCGCCGAGGACTACGCCCGGGCGCTGTCCGAGCACGCCGGCCCGGACGGCGTGGTCGACCTGGTCGCGCACTTCGCGTACCCGCTGCCCGTCACGGTGATCTGCGAACTGCTCGGCATCCCCGAGTCCGACCGCCCGCGGTGGCGCCGTTGGAGCTCCTACCTCGGCCGGGGCGCCGGTCCCGGACTGGACGAGGCGCTGCGCGCCATGGTGGCGGCCGCCCGGGAGCTGGTCGAGCGCCGCCGGGCCGAGCCGGCCGAGGACCTGCTCTCCCGGCTGGCCGCCGCGGAGGGCGACACCCTCGCCCCGGTGGAGACCGTCTCGCTGATCCTCAACCTGATCGTGGCCGGCCACGAGACCACGGCCACCCTGATCGGCAACGGTACGGCCGCGCTGCTCGCCCACCCCGAACAGCTGGCGCTGGTCCGGGCCGACCCGGGCCTGCTGCCCGCCGCCGTCGACGAGCTGATGCGCTGGCGCGGCCCGACCATCGGCGGGGTGCCGCGCTACGCGACGGAGGACGTCACCCTGGCCGGCACCCTGGTCCGCAGGGGCGAGGCGGTGATGCCGATCCTGGCCGGGGCCAACCACGACCCGCGGGCCTACACCGAGCCGGAACGCCTGGACGTCTGCCGCGCGAGCGCGTCGGACCGCGCCGGGCACCACGAGGCGCACCTGGGCTTCGGCCACGGGGCCCATCGCTGCCTGGGCGCGGTGCTGGCGCACCAGGAGGCGGTGACCGCCTTCGGCGCCCTGCTGCGGACGTACCCGCGGCTGGCCCTCGCGGTCGGCCCGGAGGCCGTCGAGCGCGGCCCGAACCCGGCGGCCTGGCACCTCGCCGCGCTGCCCGTCCGCCTGGGCCCCCGGGCCGAGGCCTGACCCGGCCCGCCCGACCGCCCCGTAGCGCGCCTGCCGGGCCCGACACACCCGCCCAACCCGACACGCCCGACACACCCGACGCGCCCGGGCCCCACCCCCCGGGGGGCGCGGCGCCCGGGCCCCCCCCCCCCCCCCCGGGGCGGTGAGCCCCCCCCCCCCCCCGGGGGCGG
>NZ_JBEZUT010000172.1:0-18598 GCF_040636595.1 Kitasatospora sp. NPDC036755 | reverse complement strand
CACCCGGCGGAAGCGGAGGTCGTCGGCCTGGGTGACCAGGTCCTCCAGCAGCGGGGAGACCTGGTCAATCCGCTCGGCAGCCTCCAGGATCTCGGTGACGAGCTACGGCGACGAAGCGACGGTCCGCGGGATCCTCACCGGCACCGGCGACACCTGGGCGGTGGTGGGCCTGTCCACCAACACCGCCCGGGCCGCGTACGGGGTGGCCCGGGTGCTCCAGCGGTACGGCAAGCGGATCGTGCCCGTGCACCCGAAGGCCGAGACGGTCCTCGGCGAGCGGGGCTACGCCTCGCTCGCCGAGATCCCGTTCCCGGTCGACGTGGTGGACGTGTTCGTGAACAGCGCGCAGGCCGGGGAGGTGGCCGACCAGGCGGTGGCGGCCGGGGCGAAGGCGGTCTGGTTCCAGCTGGGTGTGGTGGACGAGGCCGCCTACGACCGGACCAGGGAGGCCGGCCTGGCCATGGTGATGGACCGGTGCCCGGCCATCGAGATCCCGAGGCTGGGCTGAGCTCAGCCGTCCAGCCGGGCGATGGTGGCGATGGACGGGCCGCGGCGGGTGCGCAGGTCGGCGGCGGCGGACTCGGCGTCGCGCAGGACGCGGACGGCGTTGTGCCAGGTGAGCTTGGCCAGGTCGGCCTCCGACCAGTGGCGGCCGAGGAGTTCGGCGACCAGGTTGGGGTAGCCGGCCACCGAGTCCAGGCCGTCCGGCAGGAAGGCGGTGCCGTCGAAGTCGCCGCCGATGCCGATGTGGTCGATGCCGGCGACCTCGCGCATGTGGTCGAGGTGGTCGGCGACGGTGGCCGGAGTGGCGATCGGGCGCGGGTGGGCGGCCTCGAAGGCGTGCTGGCGCTCCATGGCGGGCGGGGTGGTGTCCAGCGGGTGGAAGCCGTGGGCGCGCATGTTCTCGTCCGCCTCCCGGGTCCACTCGATGGCGGCGGGCAGGATGAACTTCGGCACGAAGGTCGCCATCGCCACCCCGCCGTTGGCGGGCAGCTGGGCGAGCACGTCGTCCGGGATGTTGCGCGGGTGGTCGCAGACCGCGCGCGAGGAGGAGTGCGAGAAGACGACCGGCGCCTCGGTGACCCGCAGGGCGTCGCGCATGGTGTCGGCGGAGACGTGCGAGAGGTCGACCAGCATGCCGAGCCGGTTCATCTCCCGGACGACCTCCTCGCCGAACCGGGTCAGCCCGCCGGCCACCGGCTTGTCGGTCGCGGAGTCCGCCCACGGCACGTTGTCGTTGTGGGTGAGCGTGAGGTACCGCACGCCCAGCTCGTACAGGGCGCGCAGGGTGGCCAGCGAGCAGTCGATGGAGTGGCCGCCCTCGGCGCCCATCAGGGAGGCGATCCGGCCCTCGGCGCGGGCCGCCTCCATGTCGGCGGCGGTGCGGGCCAGGCGCAGCCGGTCCGGGTAGCGCTCGACCAGGGCGTGGACGAAGTCGATCTGCTCCAGGGTGGCGCTCACCGCGTGGTCGCCGGCCAGCGAGGAGGGGACGTAGACGGACCAGAACTGCGCGCCGACCCCGCCCTCCGCGAGGCGGGCGAGGTCGGTGTGCAGGCGGTCGCTCTGGTCGGCGGCGAGGTCGAGCGCGCCGAGGTCGTACCCGGCCTGCTCGCGCATCGCCCAGGGGAGGTCGTTGTGACCGTCCACCACGGGGGCGGTGCGCAGCAGGGCACGGGCGCGGTCCAGCGGGGTGGGGGAGTCCGTCCGAGTAGTCATACGGGCTGTTCTACCCCACCCGCCGGCGGGACCTACTTGCCGAAGCCGAAGGAGCCGGAGCCGGCCACCTTGGCGCGGAGCTTCGCGCCCTTCTCGGTGGCCTGGTTGTTCAGCTCTGCCTGGAAGTCGGTCATCTTCTCGGTGAGTTCCGGGTCGAAGGCGGCGAGCATCCGCACCGCGAGCAGGCCGGCGTTGCGCGCGCCGGCCACCGAGACGGTCGCCACCGGGACGCCGGCGGGCATCTGGACGATCGACAGCAGGCTGTCCATGCCGTCCAGGTAGCGCAGCGGCACCGGCACGCCGATGACCGGCAGCGGGGTGACGGAGGCGAGCATGCCCGGCAGGTGGGCCGCGCCGCCGGCGCCCGCGATGATCGCCTTCAGGCCGCGCCCGTGGGCCCGCTCGCCGTACGCGACCATCTCGCGGGGCATCCGGTGGGCGGAGACGACGTCCACCTCGTAGGGGATCTCGAACTCGTCGAGCGCCTGGGCGGCGGCCTCCATGACCGGCCAGTCGGAGTCCGAGCCCATCACGATGCCGACGACGGGGGCAGCAGAGGTCATTCGGTGATCGTTCCTCGCAGGTAGGCGGCCGCGTGGCGGGCGCGCTCGCGGACGTCTTCGAGGTCGTCCCCGAAGACGTTGACGTGGCCGACCTTGCGGCCGGGCTTCACGTCCTTCCCGTACATGTGGATCCGCAGCCCGGGGTCGCGGGCCATGCAGTGCAGGAAGGGGTGGTACATGTCCGGGTAGTCGCCGCCGAGGACGTTGACCATGACGGTCCACCTGGCGCGCGGGCGGGGGTCGCCGAGCGGGAGGTCGAGGACGGCCCGCAGGTGGTTCTCGAACTGCGAGGTGACCGCGCCGTCCTGGGTCCAGTGCCCGGAGTTGTGCGGGCGCATGGCCAGCTCGTTGACCAGGATGCGGCCGTCCCGGGTCTGGAACAGCTCGACGGCGAGGTGGCCGACGATGCCGAGCTCGCCGGCGATCCGCAGCGCGAGCTGCTGGGCCTCGTCGGACAGGGCCGGGTCGAGGTCCGGCGCGGGGGCGGTGACCTCGGCGCAGACGCCGTTCTCCTGGACGCTCTCCACCACCGGGTAGGCGACGGCCTGGCCGCTGGGCGAGCGCACCACGTTGGCGGCCAGCTCACGGACGAAGTCGACCTTCTCCTCGGCCAGCACCGCGACGCCGGCCAGGAACGGGGCGTGCGCCTGCTCCTCGTCGTCGACGACCCAGACGCCCTTGCCGTCGTAGCCGCCGCGGACGGTCTTCAGGACGACGGGGTAGCCCGACCCCTCGTTCGCGAAGGCGGTGACGTCGGCCGGGTCGGCGACGATCCGGTGCCGGGGGCAGGGCACGTCGATGGAGTCCAGCTTGGCCCGCATCACGCCCTTGTCCTGGGCGTTGACCAGCGCGTCCGGGCCGGGGCGGACGGCGATGCCGTCGGCCTCCAGGGCCCGCAGGTGCTCGGTGGGGACGTGCTCGTGGTCGAAGGTGATCACGTCGCAGCCGGCGGCGAAGGCGCGCAGGGTGTCGAGGTCGCGGTAGTCACCGAGGACGACGTCGGAGACCACCTGCGCGGCGGAGTCCTGGGGCGTGTCGGCGAGGAGTTTGAACCTGACCCCGAGCGGGATGCCCGCCTGGTGTGCCATGCGGGCCAGCTGCCCGCCACCGATCATGCCCACCACTGGAAAATTCACATTGCCCGGGGAAGTCACGCGGCCCAGGATATCCGGGCCGGTGGGGGGCGGTGGAGGCGCCCGTGGGGCCTTCGGGGCGGACGCGCGTAGATGTCAACCTGCCGTCCTGAAGGCTGAGCCGTTCGGTGGAAGCGGGTAGCCTGGTCGGCTAGGTCCTGGTCCGCGCGGTCCGATCATGTGCGTGCACGCAGGGCTCAAGGGGTGGCCGCGCCGTCGTGGCCGACCCTTTCGTCCCGCAGGCACATGGAGGCAGTCCGGTATGGCGACGACCGAAGCTTCGAAACCCCCTCTCGCGCAGAAGCTGCGCGGGATCTCGGGCGAAGTCGTGAAGTTCGGCATCGTCGGCCTGAGCGGCGTGGTGGTCAACTTCGCCGTCTTCTGGGTCTGCATCAACGGCATGGGCCTGGCCTCGGTGCGGTCGAACATCGTCGCGACGGTGATCGCGATCGCGACCAACTACCTGGGCTACCGCTACTGGCTCTACCGGGACCGCGACGCCGCCTCCCGCAAGCGCGAGATCACGCTCTTCCTGGTCTACAGCGGCATCGGCATGCTGATCGAGACCGGCGTGCTCGGCTTCTCGGTGTACGTGCTCGACCTGCGCTCGCACTACGAGCAGATCGGCGCCAAGGTGATCGGCCTCGCGGTGGCCACCGTGTTCCGCTTCATCTCGTACCGCACCTGGGTGTTCAAGGCCGGCCCGGAGCCCGTCGAGCTGCCGGCCCAGCAGGCGGCCGGCACCACCGCCACCACCGGCGGGCAGGAGCTGGCCGCGCAGGCCGAGCTGATGCTGGCCACCGAGCGCATCCGCTTCGCCCAGGCCGAGTAGCCGACCCGCCCGAGCAGCCGCGCAGGCCGAGCAGCCGACCCCGCCCCTCCCCTTGCCGGGCCCGCCCCGGCGGGAGGACAGTGGTGACCGAGGGCGAGCACGGCCCGCGGACGATCGAGGCCGAGGGGGTCCAGGAGGCTCGCCATGGCGTTCGTCCAGATCATCGACTGCAGGACCGACAGGCTCGACGAACTCAACCGGCTCATGGACGACTGGGTCGCGCGGACCCGCGGGAAGCGGACCGCCTCCCACGCGCTGGTCGGCACCGACCGCTCCGACGGCAGGCACGTGGTGGAGATCGTGGAGTTCCCCTCCTACGAGGACGCCATGCGCAACTCCCGGCTCCCCGAGACGGACCGGATCTTCCGCGAGATGGTGGCCCTGTGCGAGGCTCCGCCCACCTTCACCGACCTCGACGTGATCCGCGACCAGCGGCTCGACGGGGCAGGGTAGCCGGGTCCCCGGCCGACCGTCGTGGCCGGCCCCCGCAGCCGGCCCCCTTGGCCGGCCCCCGCGGTCAGCCCCCGTGGCTGCGTCCGAGGAAGAGCGCGAACACCGCCGGCTTCAGCGAGAGCAGTTCGAGCCGCCCGCCGTCCGCCTCCGCGAGGTCGCGGGCGACGGCCAGTCCGATGCCGGTGGAGTTGCGCCCGCTGACGGCGCGCTCGAACACCCGGTTGCCGAGGTCCGGCGGCACGCCGGCGCCCTGGTCCTGGACCTCGACCACCACCGAGGTGCCGGACGGCCGGATCCGCAGGGTGATCGTCCCGGCGCCGTGCATCAGCGAGTTCTCGATCAGGGTGGCGAGCACCTGGGCCACCGTCCCCGGGGTGCCGACCGCGGTGACCCCGTGCAGCCCCTCCAGGGAGAGCACCCGGCCCTGCTCCCGCAGCGTCGGGCCCCACTCCTCCACCTGCTGCTTGATCACCTCGTCCAGGTCGAAGGCGACGGCGGTGGGGCTGCGCGGGTCGCGCTGGGTGGTGAGCAGCCGCTGGACCACGTCGGTGAGCCGTTCGACCTGCTGGAGGGCGATGGTCGCCTCCTCCTTGACCGTCTCCGGCTCCTCGGCGAGCGCGGTGATCTCCTCCAGCCGCATGGATAGCGCGGTGAGCGGGGTGCGCAGCTGGTGCGAGGCGTCGGCGGCGAGCCGGCGCTCGGCGGTGAGCATCCGGGCGATCCGCTCGGCGCTGGTGTCCAGCACCTCGGCGACCCGGTCGAGCTCGGGCACCCCGTAGCGGCGGTCGCGCGGGCGCGGGTCGCCGGAGCCGAGCCGCTCGGCCGTCTCGGCGAGGTCGGTGAGCGGCCGGGCCAGCCGTTTGGCCTGCCAGACGGCGAGCGCGACCGCGGCCTGGACGGCGAGCAGGGCGACCACGCCGAGCAGCAGCAGGTTGTTGGCGATCTCGTGGTCGACGTCCTCGCGGGACTGCTCGACGGTGACGGTCTCGCCGCTGTTGCCGCGTTCGACGGCCTTCAGCAGGTGGTTCCCGGCCGGGCGCTCGCCCGCGGAGACCACCGGCTGGCCGGGCACCTGCACCTCGACGTAGCTGCCCTCGGTGACCTGGCTCTCGAAGGCCCGCCCGGTGACCGGCTCCCCCGCGGCGAGCCGGCTCTCGACCAGGGCGAGCACCCGGACGGCGGCCGCGTCCACCCGGTCCTGGGCCGAGTTGACGATGGTCCGCTTCTCGACCAGGGCGAGCGGCACGCAGAACACCACGACGACCACCAGGACGACGCCCAGCAGCGAGTTGATCATCCTGCGTTTCACGCTGCCGCTCCTCGGGGTGTTCCGCTGGTGCGGGCCGAGGGCCCGGCCTCCGTCAGGGGGTCAATTCTTCTCGAACCGGAACCCCACGCCGCGCACGGTGGCGATGTAGCGCGGGTTCGCCGCGTCGTCGCCGAGCTTCTTGCGCAGCCACGAGATG
Organism: Kitasatospora sp. NPDC036755; assembly: GCF_040636595.1. Lineage (NCBI taxonomy): Bacteria > Bacillati > Actinomycetota > Actinomycetes > Kitasatosporales > Streptomycetaceae > Kitasatospora > Kitasatospora sp. NPDC036755. The sequence continues at coordinate 12,435 of NZ_JBEZUT010000172.1, read as the reverse complement.
TGCATGTCCAGGGTCTTGGTGGAGGTCCACCAGGTGGTGTCCCAGACCTGCCGCATGATCTCCTCGCGGGTGACCACCCGGCCGGCGTCCCGGACCAGGACCCGCAGCAGCTCGAACTCCTTGGCGGAGAGGGTCAGCTCCTCGTCGCCGAGCCAGGCGCGGTGGGACTCGATGTCGATCTTCACACCGTGCGCGCCGGTGGTGAGCTGGTCGACGTTGCCGCGCCGGAGCAGGGCCCGGACGCGGGCGAGCAGTTCAGCCAGGCGGAAGGGCTTGGTGACGTAGTCGTCGGCTCCGGCGTCCAGGCCGACCACGGTGTCCACCTCGTCCGCGCGGGCGGTGAGCACGAGGACGGGGCAGCTCTTGCCGTCGGCCCGGAGGCGGCGGCAGACCTCCAGGCCGTCCATCTCGGGCAGGCCGAGGTCCAGGACGACGAGGTCGACCTCCTCGGTGAGGCCGGCGGCCAGCGCGGTCGGACCGTCCTCACGGACGAGCACCTCATAGCCCTCGCGTCGCAGGGCCCGGGCGAGCGGTTCGGAGATCGCCGGATCGTCCTCGGCAAGCAGCACACAGGTCATGTGGTGATGGTAGTCCGCCGGGGTATCCCCGCACGCCCTGTGAGGTAGTTCACAGAGCGTGATCGTTATACAAGGCCTTGATCACTCCCAACCCGGCGTAACGGACCGGTCGTTCGGCGAAGAATCTCCTTTTGGATCTTGAAACCGAAGGAAGACACGCCCGTCTACCATCGATAGATCGGGCAGATCTGTTGCCAACTACGGCATTCCCGTACCTGATTCAAGGCTTTTGTCATCTGATAAAGCCAAATGTCGCCACGTAGAGTGGTTTCGTCCACGTCCGTCGCACCCCCCTTGGCGGACGCTGTCAGGCAAGGAACCACTACTCATGGCGTCTAAGACCCTGGACACCGACCTGGCGTCGGCCTCCCCCAGCGGCAAGACCTTCCTCGGGCACCCCCGAGGGCTCGCCACCCTGTTCATGACCGAGATGTGGGAGCGCTTCTCCTACTACGGCATGCGCGCCCTGCTCATCTACTACCTGGTCTCCGGTGGCGCCGACGCCGCCGTCGGCAGCCAGGGCGGTGGCCTCGCCATGCAGGCGACGACGGCGACGGCGATCTACTCCGTCTACGTCTCGATGGTCTACCTCATGGCCTACCCGGGCGGCTGGTTCGGCGACCGGGTCTGGGGCGCCCGCAAGACCGTCGCCATCGCCGGGTTCGTGATCATGTCCGGCCACATCGCGCTGGCCGTCCCGGGCCAGGCGGCGTTCTTCGTCGGCCTGCTCCTGGTCGCACTCGGCTCCGGGCTGCTGAAGGCCAACATCTCCACGATGGTCGGCCAGCTCTACAACGGTCCCGAGGACCCGCGCCGCGACGGCGGGTTCACCGTCTTCTACATGAGCATCAACCTCGGCGCCTTCGTCGCCCCGATCGCCATCGGGACGATCGGCAAGGAGTTCAACTGGCACCTGGGCTTCGGCCTGGCCGCGGTCGGCATGGCCATCGGTCTGACCCAGTTCCTGCTCGGCAGCCGCCACCTGAACCCGGTGAGCAGCGAGGTCCCCAACCCGCTGCTGCCCGCGGAGCGCAAGCGCCTGCTGGCGAAGGTCGGCCTGACCCTGCTCGGCCTCGCCGCCTTCTACGGCACCGTGGCCGGCCTCGGCCTCTACACGCTGAACTGGGCCCTCGTCCCGCTGACCATCGCCGGTCTGCTGATCCCGATCACCGTGCTGGCCCGGATCAAGCGCGACAAGGACCTGACCTCGGACGAGCAGTCCAAGATGTCCGCGTACATCTGGTTCTTCGCCGCGGCCGCGATCTTCTGGATGATCTACGACCAGGGCGGGTCGACGCTCTCCCTGTTCGCGGACAAGAAGACCGCCGACAACCTGTTCGGCCTCGGCTTCTCGGCCACCTGGTACCAGTCGCTGAACCCGCTGTTCGTGATGGCGTTCGCGCCGGTCTTCGCCTGGCTGTGGCTCTGGCTGTCCCGCCGGGACAAGGAGCCGAACACCATCGTGAAGTTCTCGATCGGCCTGCTCCTGGTCGGCGTCTCGTTCTTCTTCTTCATCATCCCGATGACCATGGCGGACAACGGCACCCTGGTCTCCCCGCTGTGGCTCGTCTCGATCTACCTGATCCAGACCATCGGCGAGCTGTGCCTCTCCCCGGTCGGCCTCTCCGTCACCACCAAGATGGCGCCGCGCAAGTACGCCTCCCAGATGATGGGCGTCTGGTTCCTCGCCGTCACCGCCGGTGACTGCACCACCAGCCTGCTCTCGCTGGCCGGCGTCAGCCTCAACGGCACCGGGATCATCGCGATGCAGGCGTCGCTCGCGGCCCTCGCCGGGTTCGCCATCTTCACCTACCGCAAGAAGGTCCAGGCCCTCATGGGCGACGTGCACTGACGCCCGTCCCCGCCCGCTCCGGGGCCGCCGCGGATTCCAGGATCCGCGGCGGCCCCGAGTGCTTCTCCCGCCTTCTCCCGCCTTCTCCCGCCTTCTCCCGCCTCTTCTCGCTCGACAGCCGGGCGCCTTCTCCCGCTCGACAACCGGGCACCGCTCGACAGCCGGGCACCCGCCGTGCCTATGGTGCCCGGCATGACGACCCCCTCCTTACCGCGTCAGCTGGCCCGCACCCGGCGCTTCACCCTGGGCGCCCCCACCCGGCCCGAGCCCTCGGCGGACGGCACCACCGTGCTCTTCCTGCGCGGCCGGTCCGGCACCGACCCGCTCGCCTGCCTCTGGGCCCTGGACACCGCCACCGGCGCGGAGCGGCTGGTCGCCGACCCGGCCGCACTGGGCGCCGCCGAGGGCATCGCCGCGTACAGCACCGACGCCGCCGGCACGCTCGCCGCCTTCGGCCTGGACGGCGCCCTGTGGCTGGCCGACACCGCCGCCGGCACCGTCCGCGCCGTCCCGACCGTCGCCGGCGTGGAAGACCCCCGACTCGACCCGACCGGCCACCGGATCGCCTACGTCAGCGGCGGCGCCCTGCGGGTGGTCGACGTCGACGGCACGGACGACCGGGCGCTCGCCGAACCCGAGGCCGAGGACGTCTCTTACGGGCTCGCCGAGTACGTCGCCTCCGAGGAGATGTACCGCGACCGCGGCCACTGGTGGTCCCCCGACGGCACCGCGCTGCTGGTCGCCCGGGTCGACGACCGCCCGCTCGCCCGCCTCTTCCTCACCGACCCCGCCGACCCGCACCGCCCGCCGCGCGCCGTCCGCTACCCGCTCGCCGGCACCGCCAACGCCGAGGTCACGCTGCGGCTGCTCGGCCTCGACGGCAGCGACACCGAGGTCCGCTGGGACCACGCCGCCTTCGAGTACCTGACCGCCGCCGGCTGGGACGCCCACGGCCCGTACGCCGCCGTGCAGAGCCGCGACCAACGCACCGTCCGCACCCTGGCGATCGCGCCGGACGGCACCACCCAGCCGCTCGCCGAACGGCGGGACGCCCACTGGGTCGAGCTGCTGCCCGGCCTGCCGGTGCGCACCGCGGGCGGCGCCCTGGTGGACACCGCCGACCTCGGCGACACCCGGCACCTGACCGTCGACGGCGAGCCCGTCACCCCACCCGGGCTGCAGCTGCGCGCGGTGCTCGGCACGGAGTGCGAACAGGTGCTCTTCACCGCCTCCGACGAGCCCACCGAGACCCACCTCTGGACGTACCAGCCGGACACCGGCCCCCGGCGGCTGAGCAGCGGCCCCGGCCTGCACACCGGGGTGCGGCGCGGCGGCACCCTGGTGCTCACCACCCGATCCCCCGGGCACCCCGGCGGCTTCACGACCGCCCTGCGGGAGGGCTCGGCACCCCGCCCGCTCACCTCGTACGCCGAGCCGCCCGTCGTCACCCCGCGGCCCGAACCGCTCCGGCTCGGCCCGCACGAGCTGCGCGCCAACCTCTTCCTGCCCACCGGCCACCGCCCCGACGACGGCCCGCTGCCCGTCCTGCTCGACCCGTACGCCGGACCCGCGCTGCAGAAGGCCACCACCGGCGGCCTCTGGTGGGACCAGGTCTCCCAGTGGTTCGCCGACCAGGGCTTCGCGGTCCTCGTGGTGGACGGCCGGGGCACCCCGGGGCGCGGGCCGCGCTGGGACAAGACGATCTGGGGTGACAAGGCCGGTCCCGCGCTGGAGGACCAGATCGAGGGCCTGCACGAGACCGCCCGACTGCGGCCCGGACTGCTCGACCTCGACCGGGTCGCCATCCGCGGCTGGTCCTACGGAGGCTTCCTCGCCGCCCTCGCCGTACTGAGGCGCCCGGACGTCTTCCACGCCGCCTCCGCCGGGGCCGCCCCCACCGACTGGCGGCTCTACGACACCCACTGGCAGGAGCGCTTCCTCGGCCACCCCGACGAGCACCCCGAGCACTACGACAGCGGCTCGCTGATCGCCCTGGCGCCGGAGCTGAGCCGCCCGCTGCTGCTGATCCAGGGCCTCGCCGACGACAACGTCCACCCGGCCCACACCCTGCGGCTCTCCGCCGCCCTCCTCGCCGCCGCCCGCCCGCACGAGGTCCTCCCCCTGCGCGCCACCGGCCACCGGCCGACGGACGAGGCCGTGATCGAGAACCTGCTGCACCACGAACTGCACTTCCTGCGCCGCTCGTTGGGCCTGGAGTGATCGGCACCGCGCCACCGGACGCCTGCCCGGCGAACGGGCCGGTGCCCGACAATGAGGCCATCGTCAGGCTTCCGGCCCGGATGGTGCCCGTGATCAGGGAGGCATGTGATGCCGTCGAGCGTTCCCGACTTCGCTGAGCTGCTTGAGCAGTGTCAGCGGTCCGCCGTCCATCTGGAGCTGCGGGATTCGTACGCCCCGACGGATCGGTTCGAGGCCTGGCAGCGCGGTGAGCGGATCAACTGGGAGGACCAGGCGTCCTGGTGGCATCCCTATGACCAGTTGATCACGGACGCCGTGGCGCGGGGCGTGGTCATTCGCCGAGCCCGGGTGGTCTCCGAGCCCGTGTCCGAGTACATCCGGTGGGAGCACTACGTCACCCACGCCAACGTCACGGCGGGCGAGCATGTCCGCTGGCTGCCCCGGCGGCAGGCTACGAGCATCCCCCTGCCGGGGAACGACTTCTGGCTGTTCGACGGTGCGCTGCTTCGGGTGCACCACTTCTCCGGGGACGGCGCCGTGGTCGAGGACGAGATCACGGCAGACCCGGACACCGTGAAGCTGTGCGCCACCGCGTTCGAAGCGGTCTGGGAGCGAGCGCTCCCGCACCATCTGTACGAGATCTGACGAAGGCCGGCTCCATGCCCGCGAGGCCCTCGCCCTGGGTGGGCGAGGGCCTTCGCGTGTTTCAGTGCTGCTCGTCGCGCGCCTCGGGGCGGGGCATCCTGAGGGTCGCGAGAACGCCGAGGGCGAGGAGGCCTGCGCCAATGAAGAACCTCACGGCTGCCCTCCCTCGTCGTCATCGTCCAGTTCGCGGAGCAGGCGGAGGAGGTTGAGCAAAGTGCTCACCGGAGCGTTCCCGAAGTCGATCAGGATGCGTCCGTCGATGGTGGTCCCGCCCGGCGAGGCGGACCCCCAGAGGAGCCCGTGCGGCAGGCCGCGCCTGTGCAACTCGCTCAGAAGGGCCATGAGGTGGGGTTTGGTGTAGTCACGCATCCGGGGGTCCTCCGGCAGGACGGGGTAGCCGGTCACGCGCGGCAGTCCAGCTCGTACCAGATGCTTTTGCCGCGCTTCTGCGGGTCGACGCCCCAGCGGTGGGTGAGGCCCTCCACGAGTTGGAGGCCCCGGCCGGACTCGGCGGAGTCGGCGGGGGTTCGCTGCTCGGGGAGGGCGTCGCTGTCGTCGGAGACGGTGACCCTGAGGGTGCGGCCGAGGACGGAGAACCAGACGACGGGCGCGGGGGTGTCGCCGTGCCGCCAGGCGTTGACGACGAGCTCCATCAGGGCGAGTTCGGCGTTGAAGATGCTGTCGGCGTCCCAGCCGCCGCTACGGGTCATCGCGTCCCGCAGGGCCTGGCGGGAGAGGGTGAGCGAGGGGGTGTTACGGATGCACACGGGAACCTCCGTGAGGCTGTGGCGTGGGGAGGGGAATGACGGTCGTCGCCGTGAGCCAGGCCGGGGCGGCGGTTGCTCTTCGGTGCGCGAGCAGTAGGCGCCTACTGCCGTGGATACAGGCGTTACTGACGATCCGTCGGATCGATCTGGGAATGACGATAACTCAGATCCATGACAAAATTTCCATGGAATCCAGATATTCCCCCGATCGTGGCTGGCGACCCCAGATGGACCCATGTAGGCCAGCGCGGCAGACTGGGACCCCCTCGCCTCGGAAGGAACCATGGCTCGTACGAACCCCACACTTCGTCAGCGCAGGCTGGGAACAGAACTGCGGAGGATGCGAGAGCAGATCGGCCTCGGCGGCAGCCAGCTCGGCCGGGCGGTCGGTATGAACCCAGCCCAGGTGACGCAGATGGAGGCGGGGAAGATCGGCATCAGCGTGGAGCGGTTGCACACCATCGCCACGACATGCATGTGCTCCAACCAGCCACTGATCGACGCGCTCGCCAACATCATCACCGAGCGAGGCAAGCCCGGATGGTGGGAGGAGTACCGAGAAACCCTGGCGACAGACTTCCTCGATATCGCCGAGTTGGAGGGCCACGCCCACCGGCTCTCGGTCTACGGAACCACCTTCGTCCCCGGCCTGCTCCAGACCGGTGTCTACACGGCTGCGTTGTTCGCTCAGGCCTACCCGCCACCGCTGCGTCACGAGGTCGATCTCAAGACAGCCTTCCGCATGCAGCGACAGCGCATAATCCGATCTGGCGCGACGCCGTATACCGCCTTCATCCACGAGGCTGCCCTGCGCATGCAGTTCAGTGATCCCAGGGTCAACATCGAGCAGATCGACGCACTCCTCGCCGACTCCGAGCAGCCCAACATCTCGGTCCGAGTCGTACCGTTCGCTGCCGGCGCGGTCCCGAGTCCGTGCGAGAACTTCACCTATTCCGAGGGGCCGATCACGGACCTGGATGCTGCGCAGATGGACACAGGCCATGGCGGCCAGCTCTTCGACAGCCCAGCCCACCTCACGAGGTTCCGTGCCCTCCTTGCCATGATGGACTCCACGGCGCTCTCCGAGGAGAAGTCACGTGACCTCATGCAGTCGATCAAGGAAGAGGCAGGCCAGCATGTCTAGCTCCGCGTGGCAGAAGTCCAGCTACTCGGCCTCAAGCGACAACTGCGTCGAGGTGCGTTCCGTCGACGGTTTGATCGAAGTACGTGAGTCCGATGAGGGCGATGTCATCGTCCGCACCACCCGTCTCAACCTCGCCGCCTTCCTCCAGGGCGCCAAGGCCGGCGAGTTCGACCACCTCACCGTCACCCCCTGAAGGGAACGCACATCGCCCCCGCCGAGCCGCTGCTCGACGGGGGCGACATGAACCCGGCGTACAGGCCGACTCTGACGATGCCCCGGGGTGGCGCTCTCAGGCCCCTTGAAGACGGCCACGGGCCGCTTCGATCTCGTTTCGGGCCGCAGTACCGAACACCGCTTGGTCCCGCAGAGCGGCGAACACGCGGACGAAGTACGAGATGTTCTCGGGCCTGGACGTCTGGAATGCCCCCGACCAGAACTCCTGCTTGAGCAAGCTCTCGTCGAACAAGTAGAAGCCCTCGCCAGGGTAGAGCGACCGTGGCCGACCTTGCGGGATGATCCCGATGGACACGTACGGGAGCCTGGACACTTCCAGGAGGTGATCAAGTTGCCCGTTCATCACCTCAGCACCGCCCGTATTGTTAGTCAGCGCTGAGGCTTCCAGGAGGAACGAGAATATCGGCGCCCCAGTTCCGAGGAACCGCTTCCGGGCCATGCGATTCTGTGCCGCTTCCTCCACGTCATCCAACGGCAGACCGTGCAGCTTGGCATGGATGGTGAACTGCGCCTTGGCGTACTCGACCGTCTGTAGGAAACCGGGGACGAACAGCGACTCATACACCCGGAGCAGCTTGGTCTTCGCGTACAAGTCCATGGCTTGGAACTGGAGACGCTTCATCCCCGGTCGGTGCCATCGCTTGTAGTCGGTCCACATCTGCTCGATCTCACGACTCATCGCGATGAGTTCGGGAGTCTGCCCCTCGACGGCACAGGCCGTTGCCCATCGTCGGATGTCTTCCTCGGTCGGGATCTGCGTCCCGTGCTCGATCTTCGACACCTTGGTCTTGTGCCAGCCACAGCGCTGCGCGAGCTCGACACCCGAGAGATGGGCATCCCGACGGAGTTCTTTGAGCTGAGTCCCGAAAGCGCGCCTTGCGGACCCGGATGGTTCCTGGTCGGACATGTCGCTACGGCTTGTACTCACCATTGGGGACACCGAGCGACCATGCCTGCTCGAACACCTCGTTGCAGAACCGGATCACGTCCGGATCGGTCGAGAGCTGGATGTCGGTCTGTTGGTTGTCTCCCCCGATGAGGTTGAAGACCACCAGGTCATCCCGGATCAGGCAGTCGTTCCCCGGCAAGGGCAGCGCCGACACGAGACGGCGGGGAAGCCACCGAAGACGTTCCGTGGGGTCGGCCAGCTCGACCGCCATCCGCTGGTAGTCCGAGAGGGGTTCGGAGACTACCCGCACACGCCGGTAAGGGAAGCCGGCGGCGGCCTTCCCGGTCAGGAACGCCCGATGTCCCCGCATCGTCTCCTCGACCGTCCCACGGTCACCTGAGCGCCATGCCTCGAACAACGGGCGGTCCACCTCGTAGAAGTCCCGTAGCTCAAGCTTTCGGACCTCTTGGGCGGGCTCACCGAACAGCAGCTCAATTCGGCGTGCCGCCGAGATCAATTCCATAACGCTCCCTGACGTACTTCCGCACGAACACATCCATGGTCCGCCCGGACAACTCCCCGAACGTCTCGTCGTCGGCAAGTGCGACGAGCTGATCCCGAACCTTCGGCCCGCGCTTCTTGAGTTGCACGATCCATGAGTCACGGTCGGTCTCATAGAACGTCTCGCACTCGACGCCACCCTGAGAGTTGGGGTCCGTGCAGAAGAACGTAGCGGTCAAGTCGTCGCCGTCGCTGCTGTGTTGCCGCATGTTGCTCCCCCCGCGATCCGGCCGCGTGTCACCTCCGACCTTCGCCCTACGACCACCCCAAGGTCAAGCGTTCGACGGCACCGAAGCTCACTCAGGCGACTTCCAGCAACTATGAGCAACTTCGTTGAGTGCCGCTGGCCGAGGTTCGTACGGTCTACCTCACGCCCCCACGCATCAGTGAAGGCTGTGATCGCCGCTGTGGAGCAGCTCAGGGCCCAGCATGCCGAGCGCATGCGCCACCGACACCAGCACTGAGCCGGCCGCAGCCGGTTCATGAGCAGAGCGGAGGCACCACTTGAACACCATCGACCTTCTCAGGTCGCCGAACACCGTGCTGGCCAACGCCGTTGACGATGCCCTGGACGTTCTCCGTCCCCGCCTCCTGGAGGCCGGGACGGAGCGGATCGAGTTCACCGTGGGGACGCAGCTCAACGGGCGTCCGCACATCGGCACGCACCTGGTGCAGAGCCTGTCGTTCCTGGTCGCCGAACGGGCCCGCGATGAGTTCGGGGTCGAGACGGCCGTGGACTTCGTGGCTCTGGACAACGCCCCGGCGGAGACCATCACCGACGGCGGCCGCATGTACCAGCTCACCTACCACCACCAGCTCGGCGACCACGGCATCCGCGCCCTGGTGACCGAGTACTACGCCCCTCTCCTGGACGCGATGACCAGCCGCACGGGCGTGGAGTACCGGGTCAGCACCTACACCGAGCAGCAGGCGAGCCCTGAGTTCCGGGCCGAGTTCCTGCGGACGCTGGAGTTCCTGGATCAGATCCGGTTCTGGCTGGCTCCGGCCAGCGGCACGGCACACATCCGGCTACCTTGTCCGGTCTGCGGGTGGGCCCAGAAGTACGCCGACCACACACGGCTGCTGGAGTTGGACGACTCCGGGGCACTGTTCGAAGCGATGTGCCACGAGCACGGACGCTACGAGGCGGACATCACGCCGCTCGGCGGCGGCTATCTGGACCTCTCCACCCTGTACCGCAACGTGGTCAAGGAACGGTCCTACCGCCCCGACGACGGCACGTTGCACGTGATGGTGAAGGGCGGCGACTGGGCGTTCGGCTGCCAGCTGGTGGACGGCGCCCACGTCGCGATCGGGGCACCGGCCGCTCCGGTGCCGCTGCGCGTCTTCACCCCTCAGATCCTCGGCAGCGACGGCGGGAAGCTCTCCAAGAGCCTCCTTCGCGCGGCTGCCGAAGCCGGAGACGCGACGGGAGGCAGCACCGCGGAATGGCTGCTCGACCCGGCCGCCTGGCCCGGCACGCAAGCGGACTACGTCGAAGCGCTCACGGGTGCCGGTGAGCTGATGCTCAGCAGCCCGAGGCACTTCTTCCGGTCCTACACCACGACCGCATTGGAAGCCCTGATGACCACCCGCCAGCCTGCCAGGAACCAATCCCAGGCGCATGGCCGTCCCCGCAACATCCAGATCTACAAGCAGTACTTCGACCTGATCGCCGACGGCTCCAAGACCGTCGAAGTCCGGGTCGCCTACGCCTCCATGAAGCGGATCAGGGTCGGGGACCTGCTCAACTTCACCTGCCGTGGCGAGGAGTGCCTGACCAAGGTGAAGCGCATCGGCACGTACAGGACCTTCAAGGAGATGTTCGGCACCGAGGACGTGAAGGCGGTCAACCCGCACGCGACCGAAGCCGAGCAGTTGCGGGCGATCCACGCGATCTTCCCGCCCGAGAAGGAAGCCCTCGGCGTGATCACGTTCGAGATCGAGCGGGTGAACCCCGGTGAGTAGGCGAAGGCGGGTCCTGGTGGTCTGCAAGGGGAACCACTGCCGTTCCCCGATCGCCGCCCGGATCATCGCGGAACGGTCCAGGGGCGCGCTGGACGTGCGCTCGGCGGGCACCCGCAACTGGCACGTGGCCAAGCCCGCGCACCCGCTGATGATCGAGGCCGCCGCCGCCTTCGGCTACGACCTCACCGGGCACCGGGGTGCCGTGCTGGACACGGAGCTACTTGACTGGGCTGACGACCTGGTCGCGGTGGACGACGAAACCGCTCTCGCGGTCGAAGCGCTCGCCGGTCCGCACCGGCCCGTTCGCATCCTCGGCTCGGGCATCACCGACCCGTGGGGCGGCGGTCCCGAGGACTTCGCCGCTGCCGTCCTGGAGATCCAGGAAGCCACGGCCCTGTTCTACGCGGCCTAACCGCCATCCCGAGCAGCCCGGGCTGCCCGTCGCTTCCCCCGTGGCGCTAACGGTCAGTTCGAGCAAATGAAGAGAACCGCCCCGGCCGAGAAGGCCGGGGCGGTTTGCATTGTTCGAGCGACGTGATGCGTGGCGGCTGGCCGAGTGCGGCGATCGCGTGGCGATCTGGCTCCGCCGAACGGCATCACCGCAGGTCATAGCCCCAGCTCTTCCGAGTCTATTGCCACCCGTACTCTTCCACATAGTCCATGAAGGGCACCGACTCGGCCACGGCGATCCGCCGCCATTCCCGGTACTTCTCGACGTCGTCCTCGACAAGCACGCGGTTGATCTGCGTTCCGTCGGGCTCGTAGTTCATCAGGACCACGGTCGAATCGTCGAAGGCCCAGAAATCCTGGGCCGGAAGGCCCGGGTTCGGCCTGTCGGTCAGGTCGAGAATGTAGATGTCCTCACCGGCCCTGGCATGCGGCGCGTAGTACATGAACTCGTACCGCAGGTAGTCGCTCAGCGGCCGGGTAACAATGTGTACGCGCTGAACCGTACGACCGGCCGCGGTATGAGCCCTGAGCTTGTCGGTCCAGCCGGACGTGTAGGTACCGGGGTCGATCCGGTACCCGTTCAGGAACTCCTCGATCTCTTCGGCCTCCCCCGCGACCTTGTAAGCGGGCAGAGTCTCAAGCCGGAACGCCGACCGCGAGAAACCATGCAGGAGCCTCTGCCAGTCCTCACCATCCAAGAACACGAATGGCCTCCTTCACGACATGCTCGGGCAGCTCCACGGCGCCTTCGTGTACCGGCACCGCCAGCTCCGCGTACTGGTTCCCCTGGAAGACGAGGGTGCCCCGGTCGGTGAGGTAGACGTTCGGGCAGACTACCTCCTTGCAGTCTCCGACGCCGACACCCGTGAGCCGCGGGTGAGCCATGCCAACCCCCTTCAGCTCGGCCCGGATTGGACCGCCTGAGCGAGACGCTATGGACTGGCCGCGTGTCCTGTCCACACGGTTCGGGCAGTATCCCCGTCCTGGACTAATGATCACGGCCTGCTCGGAAGCGCTGCCGTGTCCCGGCCGAGGAACCCGCGCACCCTGGCGACCGCAGACGGACAGCCGGTCGAGGACGACCTCGGCGTGGGCCTCGCCGGTGCACCAGAGGACGAGCTGGTGGGTGTCGGGGTTCTGTTCCAGGC
>NZ_JBEZUT010000171.1:0-18710 GCF_040636595.1 Kitasatospora sp. NPDC036755 | reverse complement strand
ATAAACCCGCGGACGACGCCATCCGAGTTGATTCGGAGTGTGAGTGGTGTTCTGTCGTGTGCTCTTGCGATCTGGGTGTGCGGCCCTCGGCGATCACCTCCAGGGCAGGGCGGGGCTCGCGGCCGAGCAGCGCCGCGAGGTCGCCCGGCCCGCCCGGCCCGGCCAGGAAGCCGTGGGCGATCGCCGAATAGGTGCCCACCACCATCGGCACCTGGACGTCCAGCGCGTCCGAGGCCGCGGCGGCCGTCCGGGCCTGCCCGAGCCGTCCCGGCCGGTACTCGGCGCCGAGCACCTCGGCCACCTCGGCGCCGCCCACCGCCCGCTCCCCCACCAGCTCGTAGGTCCGGCCCGCGTGCCGGTCGGGCGCCAGGGCGACGTTCACCGCCGCCTCGGCCAGGTCCGCCCGGGCCACCGCCGCGAGCTTCCCGTCCCCGAGCGGCGCGCCGATCACCCCGTCCCGGTCCGGTGCGGCGATCATGCCCAGGAACTCGGCGTACAGGCCGTTGCGCAGCACCGTCCAGCGCAGCGTGGCGGACTCGCGCAGCCGCCGCTCCGTCCAGCGGTGGGCGAGGGCGTACGGCAGGTGGTCGCCGTCGCCGGACAGGCTGGTGTAGACGACGTGCTCGACGCCCGCCCGCTCCGCCGCCTCGATCGCGGCGCCGTGCCGGGCGGTCACCACGTCGTCCTCGGCGGCGCCGGCCGAGATCAGCAGCAGCGTCCGCACGCCGGTGAAGGCCGCGGCCAGGGTCTCCGGCCGGTCGAAGTCCACCAGCCGGGCCGGGATCCCGGCCGGCACCCGCTCCGGTGTGCGGGAGCCGGCGACGACGGGCCCGCGCCCGGCGAGCCCGGCGGCTCCCAGCCCGGCGAGCCGTTCCAGGACGAGCGCGCCCAGGCCTCCGTTGACTCCGGTGACGAGCAGCATGGGTTCCTCCAGGGGTGTTCGGTCGGCTGCACGACCATCCTCGATAGCCTGGAGGTTCGGCGTAAGGAGGCACTTTCATGTCAGCAGGGCACACCGCGGTAACCACCCCCCGCCCGGTGGTCTGGTGCGAGGACGGCGTGGACTGCGGGATCCGCGACCTGCTGGACCGCCTGGGCGACAAGTGGTCCGTCCTCACCGTCGTCGAACTCGCCCAGGGCGTACGGCGGTTCCGCGAGCTGCAGCGTGCCCTGCCGGGGATCTCGCAGCGGATGCTCACCCTCACCGTGCGCCGTCTGGAGCGCGACGGCGTGGTCTCGCGGACCGTCCACCCGACCGTCCCGCCGCAGGTGGAGTACGAGCTGACGCCGCTCGGCCACAGCCTGACCCACCTGGTGCGGGCGATGACGGACTGGTCCTACGACCACCACGCCGCGATCGTCACCTCCCGGCAGCGGTGGGACCGGGCCAACCCCGGCTCCGAGATCCGCTAGGGCGGGCCGCGGTCCGGGCGTCGGACAAGGCCGTCCCGACGCGGCTACCGCTCGTACGCCATCTCCGGGAAGCGCGCCGAGGGCCCGTCCAGCAGGTGGTCGTCCTGGTCGCGCAGCCAGCGGTCGAAGAAGGACGCGACATAGGAACGGGTGGCGAGTTCGGCGCGGCCGGGGCGGATGTCGCCGACGTCCTTGCGCAGCTGTTCGGCGTCGAGCACGCCCTGCCGGGCGAGTTGCGGCAGCAGCGGTTGGGCGTCGGTGTAGGAGCCGTGGCGGGAGCCGGTGAGGGTGACGTCGGCGTGCCAGCCGGTGCTGTGCCGCCACAGGGCGTTCCAGCCGGGCTGGTCGCGGTAGCCGCCGGAGTCGGAGCTCCCGGTGCCCATCAGCAGGAAGGGCCGGTTCAGTCCGTCCTCGGCGACGCTGGGCAGCAGGACGCCGGTGTGGCCGTCGGGGCCGGGGAAGTGCATCTGGCCGTCCATGTTGACGCCGGCGGCGATCCGCGGGTCGTCGTGCATGGCCTGGAGGGCGGTGAAGCCGCCCGCGGACTGGCCGACCATGCCGATCCGGTCGAGGTCGAGGGCCCCGGCCACCCCGGCGGGCAGTCCCGGCCGTCCGGCGAGTCCGGCGAGCCGGTCCAGCACGAAGCGGGTGTCGGCGACCCGGGCGTCGATCGCCTTGCGCAGCACCGCGCCGATGTCCAGGCCGGGCCGCCCGAGCATGCCGGGGAACACCGAGGTGGCCAGGTCGCCGCCGGGGAAGGCGACTTCGGAGGCCTCGTAGGTGTGGTCGACGGTGACCACCACGTAGCCGCGCGAGGCGAGGTCCTCGACCAGCGCCGTCCCCCAGGTGCGCGGGTCCCCGAGGCCGGGCGAGTAGAGCACGACCGGGCGCGGGCCGCCGGACAGCGCCGGGGCGTCCGCGCGGGCGTGGGTGCGGATGGCCGACCAGTCGGTGCGGCCGGGCTCGGTGCCGTAGTTGAGCAGGCCGACGCCGTCCGGGCCGTCGAAGTGCCGCCCGGCGGCGGGTGTCATGTAGGGGGCCCGGTCCTCGCCGGCGGCCGGCTGGGAGGTCGGGTACCAGAGGCTGATCATCAGCTCGCGCCGCTGCCCGGGGTGCCAGGGGTCCTCCCGTCCGGCGTCGGTGAGGTGCAGGGCGGTGGTCCCGATCGGGTACGGCCCGCTGGGCTCCGGCAGCCAGGCCCGCGCCTGCCTCCCGGTGGTGCCGTCGCTCGCGCCGCCGGCGGACGCGGCCGCGTCCGCCGCACCCACCGGGGCCGCGCCCATCGTGCCCATCGCCGTCGCCGCCGCCAGCAGGACCATCGCCACGGCCCGTCCCGGATTGCCCATCTCGTCCTCCGTGTTCCGATCTTTCGAACACGTAGGACAGTACGGTCGGGGACGGGCCGCGGCCGTCATACCTGGGAGCCAACCGGTCCCTGAATACCCGGGTATGACACCCCTACGGGTCAACTCCGGTACTGCCGCAGCTCCCTCCGGGCCAGCGAGCGCTTGTGCACCTCGTCCGGGCCGTCGGCCAGCCGCAGGGTGCGGTTGCCGGCCCAGAGCTGGGCGAGCGGGGTGTCCTGGCTGACGCCGGCCGCGCCGAACGTCTGGACGGCCTTGTCCAGGATCCACTCGACGGTCCGCGGAGTGGCGATCTTGATCGCCTGGATCTCGGTGTGCGCGCCCCGGTTGCCGACGGTGTCCATCAGCCAGGCGGTCTTCAGCACCAGCAGCCGCAACTGCTCGATCCGCACCCGGGACTCGGCGATCCAGTCCTGCACCACGCCCTGCTCGGCGAGCGGCCTGCCGAACGCGACCCGCTCGCCGGCCCGGCGGCACATCAGCTCCAGGGCCCGCTCGGCGATCCCGATGGCGCGCATGCAGTGGTGGATCCGGCCGGGGCCGAGCCGGGCCTGGGCGATGGCGAAGCCCGTACCCTCCTCGCCGATCAGGTTCTCCACCGGGACGCGGACGTCCTCGAACAGCACCTCCGCGTGGCCGCCGTGGTCGGCATCGTCATAGCCGAAGACCGTCATACCGCGCCGGACGGTCACCCCCGGGGTGTCGCGCGGGACGAGCACCATGCTCTGCTGGCGGTGCGGTTCGGCGGCCGGATCGGTCTTGCCCATCACGATGAGGATCCGGCAGTCGGGGTTCATCGCCCCGGTGATGTACCACTTGCGGCCGTTGATCACGTACTCGTCGCCGTCCCGTTCGATCCGGGTGGCGATGTTGGTGGCGTCCGAGGAGGCCACCTCGGGCTCGGTCATCGCGAAGGCGGAGCGGATCTCGCCGTCCAGCAGCGGCCGCAGCCAGCGCTCACGCTGCTCGGCGCTGCCGAACTGGGCGAGCAGCTCCATGTTGCCGGTGTCGGGCGCCGCGCAGTTGAGCGCGGGCGGGGCCAACTGGACGCTGCGGCCGGTGATTTCGGCGAGCGGGGCGTACTGGAGGTTGGTCAGGCCGGCGCCGGGCCCGCCGGGCAGGCCGTGCTTGTCCACGAAGAACAGGTTCCACAGGTTCTGCTTGCGGGCCTCCGCCTGGAGGTCGGCGACGACCGGCGGGATGGCCCACGGGTCACGGTCACGGCCCCGGTCACGGTCACGGTCGGCGAGTTGGGCGGCGAGGACGGGCTCGGCGGGGTACACGTGCTCGTCCATGAAGGCGAGCAGCTGCTCGCGGAGCTCGTTCGTCCGGGCGTCGTAGGCGAAGTCCATCGGGGCTCAGTTCTCCTTGAGGGTGCTCAGGCCGTGCCGGGCGAGGACCGGCGCCATCTCGCCGGCGCGCTCGAAGCCCGCGCCCAGAGTGCGGCCCTGCCGGAAGCGGAAGTGGATGCCCTCGGCGACGGCGGCGAGCTTGAACGAGGCGAAGGCGACGTACCAGTCGAGGTCCTCGGCCCGGCGGCCGGTCGACTCGGCGTACCGGGAGACGATCTCGTCGGCCTTCGGGAAGCCGGGCGCGGTCATGGCGGAGGGGATGATGCCGCCGCCGACGCCCGCGAGTTCGGTGTACATCACCAGGAGGCCGATGTCGGTGAGCGGGTCGCCGAGGGTGGACATCTCCCAGTCCAGGACGGCGGCGATGGTGTCGCCGTCGTCGACGAGCACGTTGTCCAGCCGGTAGTCCCCGTGCACGAGGGCGGGCGCGGGCGAGACGGGCCGCCGCTCGGCGAGCAGGCCGTGCAGCCGGTCCAGGTCCGGCAGGTCCCGGCTGCGGGAGGCGGCGAGCTGCTGCGACCAGCGGCGCAGCTGGCGCTCCAGGTAGCCGTCCGGGTGCCCGAAGTCGGCGAGGCCGACGGCGGCCGGGTCGATCCGGTGCAGGGTGGCGAGGGTCTCGACCAGCCGGCTCCCGAGTGCGTGCACCCGCTGCTCGCCGAGAGCGGCCAGCGGGGCGGCGTCCCGGTGAGCCGTCCCGGGGACGTACTCCATGAGGTACCAGGGGGCGCCGAGGGTGTCGGTGCCGGGGTCGAGCAGCAGGGTGCCGGGCACGGGGACGCCGGTGTCGCGCAGCGCGGTCATCACCCGGTACTCGCGGCCCATGTCGTGCGCGGTGGCCAGGACGTGCCCGAGCGGCGGGCGCCGGAGCACCCACCGGGAGGCGCCGTCGCTCAGGACGTACGTGAGGTTCGAGCGCCCCCCTTCGACGAGGTCGGCCCGCAGCGGCCCCTGGAGGAGGCCGGGCAGTTCGCGCTCCAGGTGGGCCCGGAGACGGGCCAGGTCCAGGCCGGGCGGGTCGGCGGGGGTCTCGGCCATCGGGCGGCTCCTCTGCGTGGGACCTCATTGACTAAGCGCTTGCTTAGCATTCAGCCGCGGGTGTCCCCCTGTCAATGCCACCCGCCGAAACGATCAGGCCCCGGATCAGGGCTCCGCCCGCACCAGGCCCTCCGGATCAGGACCCTCCGGCCGTCCTCGACCGCCGCTCCTCCACGACCGCTCCTCGTGGCGCGCGACGAGCACGGCGAGGTCCTCCTCGGACGGCACCACCCCGAACGTCCCCGTCAGCAGTCCGGGCAGATCCCGCGCCTCCACCCGGCGCCGCTCCTGCGTGCCGTCCGGCAACAGCCTGACCAGCTCCGCGTCGTGCAGGACCAGCCGCTCGTCGGCCGCCGGCCGCTGCACCAGCAGCCTGTCGTGGAACGGCGAGAGGGGGTGCGTGGAGGTGTAGTGGCTGGTCACGGTGAAGTCGACCGGGAAGCGCGGCTCCGAACCGATCGCGTACAGGTCGAACCAGCCGTCCCGCCGCCACCGCCGGAGCACCAGCGGACCGGCCGCACCCGGGGTCGGGCCCTCCTCCCGGACCAGCCCGTACGTCCACCCGGACTGCCGCGCCACCTCACCGTCCCGTAGCCGGATCGGCTCCAGCAGCCCCTCCCCGCCGAAACCGACGTCGGTGAACCACTCCTCGCCGTCGAGCTCCACCCGCAGCGAGTAGTGGGTGGCCGGGCGGATCCGCCGCTCGCCCAGGCGCACCCGGGACGCCGTCGCGGTGAAGGTGAACCCGATCGCGTCCAGCGCCGCGGCGTAGAGGAGCGTCTGCTCGCAGCAGGTGCCCCCGCGCCGCCGCCGGACCATCTTCGCCTGCACGGACTCCAGGTCCAGCCGGACGGGACGGCCCAGGACGACCTCCAGGTTCTCGAAGGCGAGCGCGTCGATGTGGGCGGCGTGCAGCGCGCGCAGCACCTCCAGCGTCGGCTCGCGCAGCCCCCGGTACCCGATCCGGGCCAGATAGGCGTCGAGGCCGAAGCGGTCGCCGCCCCAGACGGAACCGATCGACCTGTCCATGCGCTCTCCTCTCCGCCTTCCCCCTCCCCGGACGAGCCGTGCCGCGCCGGGTGCCGCCGGGCGCCGCCGCTTCCGGTCGCCGCCGCTTCCGATCGCCGCCGCCTCCGGGCGCGAAGCCCGGGTCCGGCGTGCCGGGCCCCGCACCTCCGACCCCGTGCGACGGGCCCCGCACCCCGGCGGCTGCCCGAGGAAACCACGTCCGACACCAACCGCACCGGCCGTACCTCCGCAATCACCCGTTCGGGTAAGCCGCGGCTCCGCGGGGGCGCCGGCCGCCCCCGTGTGCCACAGTGCAGGCATGGTCCGGCGGGCCCGTGCGGCCGGGAGGTCGGGTGCCCGTGCGCCGAGCAGTGCGCGGGTGTCCCCGTCGCGCTGTCGCCGCACCGCCGACCCCACCCCGCCGACCTCGCCTCACCGAGGGAGCAGGAACCCATGCCGGAGCTGTTCGACGCCCTGCGGCCCCTGCCCGCCACCGCCGCCCGCTACCGCGAGCAGGGCTGGTGGCGCGACGGGACCTTCCTGGACGATCTGCGCGACGCCGCCGAGCGGGCGCCCGGCCGGCCCGTCATCATCAGCTGGCGCGCGGCGGAAGGCCGGGCCGTCACCCTGACCTTCGCCGAGCTGGCCGACCGGGTGGAGCGGTACGCCGCCGCGCTGCACCGGCTGGGCGTCCGGCGTGGCGAGGCGGTGGCCTTCCAACTCCCCGACCGGTGGGAGACGGCCGTGCTCACCCTGGCGTGCTGGCGCGTCGGCGCGGTGACCGTACCGCTCTCCCTGCGGTTCGGCCGCCGGGAGGTGGGCCGGATGCTGGCCTCGACCGGCGCCGTCCTGCTGGTCACCACCGACCGCGACCCCGGCCCGGAGCACATCGCGGCCCTCGCCCGGCTCGCCGACGACCTGCCGGACCTGCGCCACCACGCGGTCCTCGGCGACACCGCCGACACCGCCGCCACCGGGGCCCTCGACTTCGACGCCCTCCCGCGCACCGCCCACGCCCCGAACGCGCCGCAGGGCCCCGGCCTCGGGCCCGACGAGGCCGCGGCCGTGCTGTTCACCTCCGGCACCACCGGCAGCGCCACCGCCGTCGTGCACAGCCTGAACACCCTGTACGCCGGGGTCCGCCGGGCGCTGCCGATCCCGCCCCTGCGGCCCGGGCAGCCGTTCCCGGTGCTCACCCCGCTCAGCCACGGCGCCGGGCTGCGCAACGGCGTGCTGCGGCCGCTCGTCCACCGCACCAGTGCCCTGTACTGCGACGAGTGGGACGCCGGCCGCTGGCTCGACCTGCTCGGCACCTACCGCGCCGGCGCCCTGATCGCCCCGCCCGCGATGCTGGAATCCCTCGCCGCCGAACAGAGCCGCCGACCACGGGACCTGCCCGCGTGGGAGGCGGTGGCCGCGATGGCCGCGAGCCCCTCGCGCGAGCTGGTCGACCTCCTGCGCCGCACCCTGAGCGGCCACGTCGTCAACGCCCTCGGCTCGACGGAGACCGGCGGCATCCTCGCCACCGGCCTCACCGACCCGCCCGAGCGGGCCGCCCGCAGCGTCGGCCGCCCGATGCCCGGCATCGAACTGCGGATGGCGACGGACGACTCCCGGCCGGACCAGGCCTCGCAGGTCGACGTGCGCAGCCCGTCCACCTGCCTCGGCACCTTCGACCGCGACACCGGCCGACTCCGCTGGCGCGCCGCCGACACCGACGGCTGGTACGCCACCGGCGACCTGATGCTCCCGGACGGCGAAGGCGGCCTGCGCTACGCGGGCCGGGCCTCCGACCGGATCTCGGGCACCACCCAGCTGATGATCCCCGTCCTGGACGTCGAGACGGAGCTCCGCGAACACCCGGCGATAGCCGACGTCGCCCTGGTCGGCTACCCCGCCGAACACGGCGACCTGCCGTGCGCCGTCGTCGTGCCGGCCGACGGCCGTTCCGCCCCGGAGCCGGCGGAACTGCGGGCCTGGCTGGCCGGGCGCGGGATGACGGACTGGTACTGGCCCACCCGCGTCGAGGCCGTGCCGCGCTTCCCGCGCAACGAACTCGGCAAGGTCCGCAAGAACGTCCTCCGGGCCTGGCTCACCGGCGACGGGCCGCTGCCCGAGGCGGACGGCGGGGCGGGAGCGGGGGCGGAGGCGGGGTGAGCGCCGGGCGGCGGCTCGGGTGAACCGCCGCCCGGACGTTCGGAGTTCCGCCGCCCGCCTACCGCAGCGCGACCGGCTGGGTGGCGGCAGGGGCGGGCTGGGTGGCCGCCGGGGCCGGCTGCGTGGCTGCGGCCACGCCGACCTGGGTGGCCGCCGGAGCGGGCTGGGCGGCATCGGCCACGCGGTAGATGGTGATGGCGGGCGCGGGGACCGAGCCGGGAGCGGCGGTCGCGGCACCGGCGGCGCCGACCGCGATGCCGGTGAGGACGAACGCGGCCACCGCGGCGCCCCCTGCCAGGGAGGCGAGCCGGCTCCGGGTGGTCGTGGTCGACGGACGGTTCAGCGGGCGGTGGTACGTCCTGTTCATGGCACACCGGTCCAATCGGGCAGGTCCACGGAGCGCCGCACGAGGGCCGTGGGGCGCCGGAGGTTCGTAGGGCTGAAGCGACCCTAGCTCCGGACGGAACGGTTGGGCACGGAGTGTCGAGGCCCCGCCACGAACTTGGCCGGAAACCTGAGTGATACCGGTCGGGCCGGAGGCGACGTCCGGGGCGGACGTCCCCGAGCGCATCGGCCGCTTCTGCACCCTCGCGGCCGCCGAGGCCTTCCAGCGGATCCTGCGTTCCGCGCCATCCACTGTGTGACGCAAGGGAGTTGGCTTCCAACCTCCCCCATCGAAGCCGCACCGGACCCGCCTCGACAGAGGTCGATCAAAAGTGTTCTGATGATCACATCCATCGATCATCTTCCAAACATCGTCTGATCAGACATCAGAGAAATGAGGTCCGGTGCGGACTGCTCGCGGCTCGGCCATCCTGCTGACGATGGGGGTCCTCGGGGCCTCCGCCCTGGCGACAGGATGCTCCGGCACATCGAGCAGACCCACAGCCGCCGCCACCGAAACGACCCCGGCTGGCCCCGCCCCCAGCGCCTCCACCGAGGCCCCCGCCCCGCCACCGCCCACGCCCACCCCCACCTGGGACGGCCAGGTCAAGGTGCTCGGCGACGGATCGACCTCCGACACCGGGCCGCAGCCCAAGCAGCCCGCGGCGGAGAAACTCAAACCCGGCGAGACCCCGCCCCAGTTCGTCGTCTTCTCCTGGGACGGCGCGCTGGAGGGCGACGACCGCCTGTTCTCCCGCTTCCGCAAGCTCGGCGCGGAGAACAAGGCCCAGATGACCTTCTTCCTCTCCGGGCTCTACACCCTCCCCAAGTCCAAGAGCACGACCTACAAACCGCCGCAGCACAAGCCCGGCGACGCCTCCATCGACTACGCCACCGACCCCCACATCAAGGACACCCTCGAACAGCTGCGCCTCGCCTGGCTGGACGGCAACGAGATCGGCACCCACTTCAACGGCCACTTCTGCGGCCCCAAGGGCGGCGGCGACTGGAGCACCGAGGAGTGGAAGAGCGAACTCGACCAGGCCATCTCCTTCGTCACCAACTGGAAGACCAACACCGGCTTCAAGGACCTCCCGCCACTCCCCTTCGACTACACCAAGGAGGTCGTCGGCGGCCGCGCCCCCTGCCTGGAAGGCCAGAAGAACCTGCTGGCGGCGGAGAAAGCGACCGGCTTCCGCTACGACGCCAGCTCCCCGGGCGAGTTCCAGGTCTGGCCCGTCAAGAAGGACGGCATCTGGAACTTCCCGCTGCAGATGCTCCCCTACGCCGGCAAGTCGACCCAGAGCCTCTCGATGGACTTCAACTTCCTGGCCAACCAGTCCGGCGACACCACCAAGGGCGACCCCAAGAAGTACGACACCTGGGAGAAGGAGACCCGCGACAGCTACCTCGCCGGCTTCGAACGCGTCTACAACGGCAGCCGCGCCCCGCTCTTCATCGGCAACCACTTCGAGGACTGGAACGGCGGCATCTACATGCAGGCCATCGAGGACGTGATGAAGAACGTCTGCCGGCGCGACGGCGTCCGCTGCGTCTCCTTCCGCCAAGTCGCCGACTGGCTCGACGCCCAGGACCCCAAGGTCCTCGACAAACTCCGCCAGCTCGACCCCGCCCAACCCGCCGACTGGTCCCGCCTGACCAAGTAGCCCCAGGGGCGGAGGGTCGCCGCCCCGCCCGGGGCACCGACCCTCCGCCCAGGCGGCCCACGTAGGATGCGCCGCAGGCCCTCTGACACCTCAACAACCCCCGGCGCAATTCGCGAAAAACCAGCAAAACCGCCACATCCCCGCAGCTCACAAAGGGCCCTCCCCGCACCCGCGGGGGTCAGCCGCTGGAAGGGCGACCAGCACGTCCCCGGCCTGTGCCCTCCCCGCACCCGCGGGGGTCAGCCGTACATCGGCCAGCAGACCAGCTGCAAGTCCCGGCACTCGCAGAGGCCACCGCCACCAGCGTGACGGACACGGGCAAGCCTCTCCTTCGGTTCGCGCCGGGCGCGATACACCGCGCGCGCCGATCCGGCGCGGCCCGAAGGAGAGGCCCTGGGCCCCAGCGCAAACCGCTGGCGCAGCGCGGCCGCTCCTGGCAACCTCTCCACCGTGCTCAGGAAGAACCTGCTCTTCATGACCCTGACCGGCCACGGGCACGTCAACCCGACGCTGCCGCCGGTCGAGGAACTCGTCCGGCGCGGGCACCGGGTGGTGTACGCCACCGAGTCCGGCCATGCCGCCGCCGTGTCCGGTGCCGGGGCGCGCTGGCTGGAGTTGCCGGCCCCGGCGCCTTTCACTCCGCCGCCGACGATCGGTCCGGCGGCCGTGGCCGGCTGGCTGCGCCACTACTTCGCGGCGCTGAGCGCGACGTGGCCGGTGCTGCGGAGGCACTGCGCGTCGGAGCCGGTGGACGCGATCTGCTACGACACGACGAACTGGCCGGGCCGGATCGCCGCCCGGAGCCTGGGCGTCCCGGGTGTGCAGTGCGTCCCACACTTCACCTCGAACGAATCGTATTCGCTGGACCGACAGTTGACCGCGGGGATCGGCGCCGACGGCCCGGCGACTGCGGCGTTCGCCGCCGCCTGCGCGGCTTTCTCCGCCGAACACGGCGTCCCGCTCGATGTCGCCGACACCATGACGGTGGCGGACGGGCTCAACCTGGTGTTCGTCCCGCGGGAGTTCCAGCCCGCCGCGGAGGGCTTCGACGGACGGTTCCACTTCGTCGGCCCGTCGCTGGGCCGACGGGAGCAGGCCGAGACCCGGTCTCCACCCGGTCCGGACGCACCTCTGCTGTACGTCTCGCTGGGCACCGTGCTCGACGGCGACCCGGACTTCTACCGCACCTGCCTGGCCGCCGTCGCCGACGGCCCCTGGCAGGTGGCGATGCGCGTGGACGGCGCGGCAGCCGCCGAACTGAGGCCCATCCCGGACCGGGTGGACCTACGACCGCAGTTCCCTCAGCTCGCGGTGCTCCGCCGGGCCACCGCCTTCGTCTCGCACTCCGGGATGAACTCCGTCCTGGAGGCCCTGCACTACGGCGTCGGCATCGTCGCCGTCCCCCGAACACCCGAGCAGGAGGCCAACGCCGCCCGCCTGGTCGAACTCGGCCTGGGGGTACGGCTGGACGCCACCGACGCGGCACACCCTGAGGCCCTGCGGTCGGCCATCGACACGGTGGCCTCCGACCAGGTGGTCCGCACCGCCCTCGCGGAGATGCGCCTCGCCGTCCGGCGCAGCGGCGGAGCGGCCCGAGCCGCCGACCTGGTCGAGCACCACCTCGGCTAAGCAGTGTCATTGCCCCGGCGATCAGTTGCCCGGTCAGCCCACGAACACCCGCCGCACACGGTCGAGTCGCGCACGCTGCTCCTCGATCCAGCCGGCCGACGGCGAGAGCGGCAGGCTGACCGTCACCTGCGAGGACGGAGCGTCCTGAAGTGACACTCCGATCGCTCCGGAGGCCAACGGCTTGATCCCGAGCTGGACCGTCCGACCGGAGGTCAGCCACGAGACGAACCGATTGCCGGCCAGCTCGTCCAGGGCTTCTTCCCACTGCTCCAGGTCATCGGACGTGATGCCGACGGGAAAGCTTCCGTTGATGGTCCCGGTCGACACGACGAACTCGCAGTCGAGGAACTCACTGCCCGGGGCCGGCCGCTCCAGCACGCGGAGAGACACGGCGTGACCGCTCGTTCCCGGCGGATCGGCCAGGTGGATCAGATCGCCCAGCTCGTCTTCCATGACAGCCCCTCTCCTTCGACCTCGAACAGGGGCATCATTCCGGAGACCACCGACACGCACGGACACCCCGTCGGCGATCCACGCCTACTCGGACCGCCTTGCCGCCGTCCATCGGATACCTCGGGATTCTCCGCGGAACATCATGTCCGCCTGCCAGGAGCCGCCCGGCGGGAGGATCCGTTCGGTGCAGCTCGAACTGTCGTTATCGCGTGCCCCTGTCGCCAGCTGCCGGTGCCTGCGGAGAACCCGCGCTCGGGTCGCCGATCGCCACCCAGCCAGGGCACTCGGCGGACGTGTACTCGTCCGCGATGACGAACACGCCGGCACAAGGCGGGCATTCGGCACGGCCGAAGAGGTACCTGATCCCAGCAGCGCGTACCTGCTGTCCGTCCCTGACGGCAGTGTCGTGCATCCAGCGACCGGTCCCCGATAGCTCCTCACTGGCAGTGCGCCGCTGTGAGATCACCTGAAGAGCTGCGCACGACGGCCCGCCAGATGCTCGGCTGACAGTGACGATGTTCGCGGCGGCGCTGCTGGTGTGGCTCTATCCACGAGTTATGGTTCTGGCTCAACTCGCCGAAGGCGCCACTGCCGGAGCTCCGCAAGCGGTCCAGGTCGCGGACCGGTGGCACCTTTGGCACAACCTCACCGAAGCCGCTGAGCGAAGCGTTGCCCAACACCGCCGCTGCCTTCGGGCCTTGCTCCCTGGAACGCCTGAGCCTGAGGATGTTTCCGCCGCGGTCCAGGAGACTACCGGCTCACCGTGGCCGACTGGCCACCGCTTCGCCGACCGCATCCGGACCCGGCACGCCACCGTTCACGCGCTCCTGGAGGCCGGCCACAGCAGACGCTCGATCCAACGCCAGCTGGGCATGACCTACGGGACGGTCAAACGCCTTGCCGACGCCACATGCCCGGAAGAACTCTTCACCGGGCAGTGGCAGAACCGGCCCTCCAAGCTCGACGAGTACAAGCCGTACCTGGACGACCGCTGGAACGACAGCATTACCAACGCCTGGAAGCTGTGGGAAGAGATCGTGCCGCTCGGCTACCAGGGCAGCTACCAGACGGTCCGCGCCTACCTGTACCAGAAACGCATGTCACCACGGCCCGTCACCGCACGGCCTCCCTCACCCTGATGAGGATCTCGGAAAACGGCCAGGGCTACTCACGATTCCTCACTCAGTTGAAGGCTGGACTGAGTGGGGAGTTTCAGCGAGCATCACGACGGTTGTGGGCCGGGGCCGCCCGCTCGTGGATTGTGCGGGCCGTGCCGGCCGGTCAAGGCCCTGTTCTCGTATAGCTACGGCGAACGGACATGTAGCGCTGCGTTGCTCGGGGCAGGTTTTGCCGTGGTACTGGTAGGACCGCCTATTCAACTGTCGCCGGTTCCGCCTGGGGCCCAGCCTGCTGGTGACCGTACGTGGTCGTCGGCGTAGCGACTCCAGTCTTCTCCGACCTCGGATGCGAGGCGGGTCGCGATGACGTCGTGGTAGCCGAGGGCGGCGACGACGGGGCGGGCATCTCCAGGACCCACTGTGGCGGATAGCTCCGGTCCGGGCGGCGGCTGTGGGGACGCCGGGGTCGTCGAGCTGACCGGAGAGGGCAGCCGTTCTTCACGGTGGCGTCGGCGAGGGCGAGCCGGCCGACATCGCCGCCGCGGGCTCAACGAGTCACCCCGACAGGTCGTGACACCTTGTTGCGGCACTAACCTGCGGTGGTGACCGGAACCGAGCTGGATGAGTTGATCGTTGCCGACGGCGCGGCGCTGCGCGCGTGGCTGCTGGACAACCACACCGCCTCTCCTGGCGTGTGGCTCGCCCTGACCAGGAAGGGCGGCACCGTTACCACGCTGACCTGGCAGCAGGCAGTCGACGAGGCACTGTGCTTCGGCTGGATCGACGGGCAGGCCCGCAAGCGCGACGAGGAGAGCTCCTGGCGGCGGTTCACCCCGCGCCGGCCCCGCAGCGTCTGGTCCCAGCGCAACGTCGCCAACGTGGCCCGGTTGGAGGCGGCCGGCCTGATGCAGCCCGCCGGCCGCGCCGCGGTCGACGCCGCGAAGGCCGACGGGCGGTGGACGGCCGCCTATGCGCCGTCATCGGAAGCGGAGGTGCCGGCCGACCTGCGCGTCGCGATCGCCGCCGACCCAGCGGCGCAGGCGATGTTCGAGGTACTCACCAAGACCAACCGCTTCGCCCTCATCAGCCGGGTCAATGCCGTCAAGCGGGCCGAGACGCGAACCCGGAAGATCGCCGAGTGCGTGGCGATGCTGGCCCGGCACGAGACGATCCACCCGCAGAGAGCCAGGCCGGCGGACCCGCCGGTGTCGTGACCGGGCTCCTGCCGGAACGGACAAACCCAGCCCATTGAGCGGAACTGTTCTCGAAGCCCTGCCTCGTCCGCTTCAAGACGGGTGAAGGTCTCCGCCGGTGCGCGGCCGGCCGTATCGTTCGACGAGGGCGTTGCCGATCGAGGCCAGGCGGTCTCGGACCCCCGGAGGGCCGGTCACCTCGACCCATTCGACCAGCCCGGAGAGCTCGCCGGCGAGGATGTACTCATTGGGGCCGCGGATCACGACCTCGATGCGGCCATCGGTCGTGGAACCTCCCACGTCGAGCCGGTCGCCGAGCGCCATCCGGAGTATGCCTATCCCGTCGGGTGTGCATACCGCCTGGACCTCCAGCGGCGTTCGTTTGCGATCGACCTCTTCGGCGATCTCATTCCAGCTCTCGGCAAGGTCGAAGTCCCCGGGTCGGTGCACGGGGTCGCCGGTCGGGTCGGCGGACGACACGCGGTCGATCCGGAAGACCCGTCGGCCGGTCTCGGTGTGGGTGACGAGGTACCACACAGGACCTTTGGCGACGATGCCCAGCGGGTGGACGGTTCTCCGGGTTTCGACGCCTTTGCTGTCGACGTAGCCGAGCGACACCTGGACGCCACGGATCACCGCGTCCTGGAGTTCGTCGAGGAAGCGAGGCGGCCGGTGCTCGATCCGGCTCGCCCCCCATCGCTGCGGGTCTACGACCAGCGACGACGCCGCTGCCTCGGCCTGCGCCTGGAAGGGTTTCGGTAGAGCATGGACGAGCTTGCGCAGAGCTGCTTTCATCGCCGGCGTCGCATCCGAGGCCGGACCGACAGCCAGGAACAGGGCGCGTGCCTCACTGGCGGTCAACCCGGACAGGTCGGTACGAGCGCCGCCCACCAGGCGCCAGCCGCCGCCTCGGCCCTGCATGGAGTACACGGGCACCCCGGCCATGGCCAGGGCGTCGAGGTCACGGCGGGCGGTGCGCTCGGAGACGTCCAGCTCTCGGGAGACCTCTACGGCTGTCACCTGCTCGCGCCGTTGGAGCAAGAGGAGTATGGCCACCAGCCGATCGGATCGCATGCTGACAAAACTCTCATAAAAACCGGTCATGGGGTGACCGGTTTGGGGAGCAAGCTGGCGACATGACCTCATCGAGGAGGTCGACCGCCAGCGAACGCCCCCAGAGAGGAAATGCAGTGTTCAATCCAGCAGAATTTTCCGAGCCCACCCTGATCCAGGTCAACGGTGTGGAGCTCGAAGTCTTCGAGGCAGGCCGGGAGAACAAGGGAAAGCCCATCGTGCTCTGCCACGGCTGGCCGGAGCACGCCTTCTCCTGGCGTCACCTGATGCCCGTCCTCGCAGCGGCCGGCTACCACGTCATCGCACCGAACCAGCGGGGTTATGGCAACTCATCCCGCCCGACCGAGGTGACGGACTACGACATCGAGCACCTGACGGGTGACCTCGTCGCGCTCCTGGACCATTATGGCTACGAGGACGCCACCTTCGTCGGCCATGACTGGGGTGCGTTCGTCGTCTGGGGACTGACCCTGTTGCACCCCGACCGGGTGAACAAGCTGATCAACCTGAGCCTGCCTTACCAGGAGCGCGGAGAAACGCCGTGGATCGAGGTCATGGAAACCTTCCTCGGCGGCGACTTCTACTTCGTCCACTTCAACCGGCAGCCGGGCGTCGCGGACGCCGCATTCGATGCCAACACCTCCCAGTTCCTCCGCAACCTCTACCGGAAGAACGTGCCCCCCGCACCCCCTGAGCCGGGCATGGCATTCATCAACCTCGCCAAGGCGGAAACACCACTCGGTGAGTCCATCATGAGCGACAGCGACCTGGCCGTCTACGTCTCCGCGTTCGAGACGTCGGGATTCACGGGCGGCATCAACTGGTACAGGAACCTCGACCGCAACTGGCACCAGCTGGCGGACGCGGACCCGATCATCAAGCAGCCCGCCCTCATGATCTACGGCGACCAGGACTTCGCGATCCCGAGGTTCGAAAGACTGGCGGAGTTCGTGCCCAACGTGGAAGTGGTCGGCCTGGACTGCGGTCACTGGATCCAGGAGGAAATGCCAGAAGAAACCAACCAGGTGATTTCGGAATGGCTGGAGCGGCAGGGCTAGTGTCCTGTGATCCGGTTCGTATCACCTGAAGGCCGAGTTCTCGCATCACATCGATGTCAAATGGGCTCGCGAAATCAACTCTCGCCGGTTGTTTCGGGTGCCCAGCCGACCGGTGACCTCCCGTGGTCTCCGGCGGCGCATCGGCTCCATGTCCCGCCGGTCTCGTTGCGGAGGCGACTGGTGGTCTTGTCGTGGTAGCCGAGAGCGTCCGCGACGACGGGGGCGGGCAGTTCGAGGAGTTGCTGCCGGATGGCGGCGCCGCGGGCGGCGGCGATGTTCCGCATCCGCTTCATGTCGTCTTCGAGCAGCGTCCAGACCTTGATCAGGTCCTCCGGCTCCCAGTCCTGCCGCACCCGTGCTCCTCCGCCCCGCCCGAGATCACTCGCTCAGCTCAACGAGGCGCCCGACGAGGGGAAACGACGACCCTCACGGTCACGCAGCGCTACGTGTCCGTTCGCCGTAGCTATACGAGAACAGGGCCGTCAAGGACGCCTTCGGCGGCGCCTTGCGCTGGCCTTCGGCCACCCTGGACAGTCCGTCCCGCCCCTGGACCTGGCTGGCTATCGGGCGGCCCCTCCCGAGCGGTGTCCGTCCGCAGGTCAGCGTGCCGCAGGGTGGGGAATCGCGTGAGCAGGTCTGAGGAGCATCCGAGCGCAGGGTGGGGAAATCCAGAGATCCTCATCAACCCCGAACGGTGGCAGGCTGGATCCTCCGTCGACCCGAGAGTTTGCCCGAGCATGAGCAACTCCAGCTCAAGCACGTCCTGGCCAACTGCCCCGAACTGGACGCGCTTACCCGGCATGTCCGCTCCTTCGGAGCCATGCTCACCGAACGCCGGGGCGAGCGCCTGCCGGAGTGGCTCGAAGCCGTCCGGCAGGACGACCTGCCCAGCCTCCACACCCTCGCCGCCGGCATCGATCGCGACCGTGACGCCGGCATCGCTGGCCTCTCCCTGCCCTGGAACTCCGGCGTTGTCGAAGGGCACGTCAACCGGATCAAGATGCTCAAACGCCAGATGTTCGGTCGCGCGGGCTTCCAGCTCCTCCGCAAGCGAGTCCTGTTGGCTTCCTGAGCACTTCCCCGAGCTTGCCTCCTCCAGCGATCATGGTCGACATGAACAACCGGATTGGCCAGGACAGTAGCCCGGACAGCAATGTTTCCCAGCCGAAGTGGACCGAAGAGGTAGGTCTTCAGACCGTCGACGCAGATGGCCTCTTTCGATCTGTCACGGTCTATATCGGCCAGCCCTCCACAGCACTCCTCGCGCTCCTTGACGGCGGCTCACTCACCGAGATCAGCGGGAGCGACTATCTCGACTGCCTTATCCAGGCTCGACGGCAGCTGGAACGCGACGGCCGTCTGCTCTGCTGCCGGGGAGCCCGCCCCGACGTTCACCCATCCGGACAGTTGCGCCAATTCACCAACGGACGGCAGGCGTACGCCCACTTCCTGGACGCTCGGGGCGAGGCCCCCGAGACTGTCGACGTCTTCGGCCCGGCATCGCCCGAAGACGTCGTAAGTCTCGACGACCAGCGAACGGCCATCATCCGTGCCTGGAATACACGGCACCCGGGCAATCAGATCTAACCCCTCAACCAGTCACGCATCGTGAAGGCCCACAAAAGTTGAGCCAGAACCCGAGTTATGACGTCAGTTGTTCACGAGTTCGGGAGGCACCCCGAACCACGGGCGGGTGATGTTCACGAGTTCTGACGTCAGTGAGGTACTCGTCAGGGCAGCATCGAGGTACTCCTGGCGAAATCCCTGCTCTGCTGACTGACCGTCACCGCGGACGAGGTCGCCCC
>NZ_JBEZUT010000170.1:0-18836 GCF_040636595.1 Kitasatospora sp. NPDC036755 | reverse complement strand
GAGGTCCCGGTGCACGGTCCGCTCCTCGATGTCCCCGTAGCCGACCTCCGCCAGCAGCCGGTTGTGATCCCACCGGCCCACCGGCATGCCGAGGCCGGGGACCTGGAGGCGGCGCTGCTGGACGACAAGGTGGTCGGGCAGGTGCTGCCGGACGCCGCGGCGATGGCCGGGTGGGATGAGGAGAAGCGGAAGGTCGACACCGCGGACCACAAGGTCACCTGCGCCGGCTCCGCTGCCGCCGCCTGCGCGGGCAAGCCGCTGAGCGGGTCCGTCCGGTTCTCCTCGGGGGACTCGGTCGTCCGCTTCCTGGTGGACACCCTGCCCAGCCGGGACGCGGCGATGCAGCGGCTGAAGGAGAACTACGCCTCGTACTCCGCCGGGGCGTTCAAGAAGGTCGACACCCCGGCGCTGGGCAGCGAGAGCCAGGCCTTCCAGGGGCCGCTGGCCGAGGGCGAGGGCATCGGCATCGTGGTCCGCTCGGGCACCGTGGTGGCGAGCGTGACCAGCGAGGGCGGTCCGGTGGACCTGGCCGCGACGCGGCGGTTCGCGGTGATGCTGGTGAAGCGGATCGAGCAGGCGCAGGCGGGGAAGACGCCGGACGCCGGTCCCGGCCTCGCCTGAGACGCCACCGCCCGGGCAAGCCGGGCACCCTCCCCGACTGGGCCGGGCACCCTCCCCGCCCGGGCCGGGCACCCTCCCCGCACGGGCGGGGCCCTGGGCTGGGCAAACGGATGTCAGTCGACCGTGATATGTACCTATCTCGTGGCCACTGTGCGGCCATGCGAAAGATGCCGATGACGTTCGAGGGGGCCAGACATGCCGCTGTTCCGACGCCGCTCCGGCGGGGAGGGCGCGCAAGGCGGCGCCGCGCGCCGCGGGTTCGGCTTCGGCCGCCGGGGCACCGGGGAGCCCGCTGCCGCCGGTGGCGGCGAGCCGCGGCTCGACCCGGCGTACGGGGACGCCTCGGTGCGCCTGGCGCTCCGCCAGGCCGCCCACGGGGACTGGGCCGACCTGCGCCCGGCGCTGGCCGCCGCCGACGACGACGAGCGCTCCTTCCTCGTCGGGGCGATATCCGCCGTGCCCCGGGTCGAGCAGTGGACGGGCCGGGCGCTGGCCGACACCCCGGACGACACGCTGCTGCTGTTGCTGTCCGGCGCCCGGCACGTGTCGTGGGGCTGGGAGGCCCGCACCGGCGCCCGGGCCAAGGACGTCACCGAGGAGCGCTGGAGGGTGTTCCACGAGCGGCTGGACACCGCCGAGGAACAGTTGCTGGAGGTCGCCGAGCGCGAGCCCACCTGGCACGCCCCCTGGAGCTTCCTGCAGCGCAGCGCCATGGGGGCCTCGCTCGGCGAGGAGATCGCCGGCTGCCGTTTCGAGGCCGCCGTGCGCCGGGCACCCGGGGACGCCGGCTCGCACCGGACCCGGCTGCAGCAGCTGAGCGCCAAGTGGGGCGGCTCGCACGAGGAGATGCACGGGTTCGCCCGCTCCGTGATGCTCGCGGCCCCCGAGGGCAGCCACCTCGGCGAGCTGGTGGCCCTCGCGCACCTGGAGCACTGGCTGGCCCTCCCGGACGGCGAGGACAACGCCTACCTGACCAGTCCCGCCGTGGTGGGCAGTCTGCAGGAGGCGGCCTTCCGGTCCGTCCTGCACCCCGACTTCACGCCGGCGCGGGGCTGGCAGGCGAGCTTCAACGCCTTCGCGATGGCCTTCTCCCTCGCCGACCAGCCCAAGACCGCGCGGCTGCTGTTCGACGCGCTGGACGGCGTCGTGACCGAGTCGCCCTGGTACTACCTGGCGGGCGATCCGGTCAAGGCCTTCCGCGCCCACCGCGACCGCTGCGCCTCGCACTGGCGCTGAGGCGCCCGGCGCCGCCGTTCCCGCTCCCATCACCGTCCAGCCACCACCGCCCAGCGGCCCCGTTCATCCACGGCCGCCCAGCGGCCCCGTTCATCCACGACCGCCCAGCCACCACCGTTCATCCACCCCGTTCATCCACCCCGCGATCGAAAGAGCCTCCGGTGTCCCCTACCGACAACCCGACGAGTGCGCACACCTTCCAGGTGGACCTGCGCGGCCTGGTGGACCTGCTCTCCCACCACCTCTACTCCAGCCCGCGGGTCTACCTGCGCGAGCTGCTGCAGAACGCCGTGGACGCGATCTCCGCCCGCCGCGCCCTGGACCCGGAGGCGCCGGCCACGATCACCGTCCGGGCCGACGACGAACTGTCCGTCACCGACACCGGCATCGGCCTGACCGAGCAGGACGTCCACACCTTCCTCGCCACCATCGGCCGCAGCTCCAAGCGCGACGCCGACGGCCGGCTCGACGGCGCCGGGCTGGCCCGGGCCCGCGGCGACTTCATCGGCCAGTTCGGCATCGGCCTGCTCGCCTGCTTCGTGGTCGCCGACGAGATCACCGTGGTCACCCGCTCCGCCGCCACCCCGGACGCCCCGGCGATCGAATGGCGCGGCAGCTCCGACGGCAGCTACACCATCCGCACCCTGCCCGCCTCGGCCAAGCCCGAGCCGGGCACCACCGTCACGCTGGCCCCGCGCGCCGACGCCGCCGAGTGGACCCGCCCCGGCCGGGTCGTCACCCTGGCCCGGGACTTCGGCAGCCTGCTGCGCCACGACGTCACCGTGATCGACGGGAGCGGCACCCGGCACCGGGTCAACCGCACCCCGCCGTGGGCCGAGCGTCACGCCTCCCCGTCGGCCAAGCGCGACGCGCTCGCCGAGTACTGCCGCGCCGCCTTCGACTTCACCCCGCTCGACACCATCGAGCTGGACCTGCCCCTGGTCGGCCTGCGCGGCGTCGCGTACGTGCTGCCGGACGCCGCCCCGCCCTCGCGCCGCAACGGCCACCGGGTGCACCTCAAGGGCATGCTGCTCTCCGACCAGGCCGACGAACTGCTGCCGGACTGGGCGTTCTTCGTCCGCTGCGTCGTCGACACCGACGGGCTGCGTCCCACGGCCTCCCGTGAGGGCCTGTACGCCGACGAGACGCTGGCCGCCGTCCGGGACGCGCTCGGCGCCCGGATCCGCGACTGGCTGACCGGCCTGTCCGCGAGCGATCCGGCGCTGCTGCACCGCTTCCTGTCCGTCCACCACCTCGCCGTCAAGGAACTCGCCCGCTACGACGACGAGTTGCTGCGGATGATGCTGCCCTGGCTGCCGTTCGAGACCACCGACGGCAACGTCACCCTGGACGAGTTCGCCCGCAGCCACCCGGTGGTGCTGGTGACCCGGACGGTCGAGGAGTTCCGGCAGGTCGCGCCGATCGCCGGCGCGGCCGGGCTCGGCGTCGTCAACGGCGGCTACACCTACGACCACGACCTGGTGCACCGGCTGCCGGAGATCCGCCCCGGGGTCTCGGTCTCCGACCTGGACCCGGGCACCGTCACCGCGCACCTGGACACCGTCGACCCGGCCGCCGAGCTGGCCGCCAACGCCTTCCTGGCGATCGCCCGCGAGGTGGTCGGCCGGTTCGACTGCGACGTCGCGCTGCGCAGCTTCCACCCGACGAACGCGCCCGCCCTGCTGCTCGACAACCGGGAGGCCCGGCACGAACGCACCCGGGCCCAGCTCGCCGACGAGGCCGACGGCCTGTGGGCCGACATCCTCGGCTCGCTGCGCGCCGAGGCGCCCCGCGCCCAGCTGGTGCTCAACCACCTCAACCCGCTGGTGCGCCGCGCCGCCACCGTCACCAGCCGCGAGCTGGCCGTCACCGCCGTCGAGGCGCTGTACGGGCAGGCCGTGCTGATGACCCGCCGCCCGCTCAAGGCCAGCGAGTCCGCGCTGCTCAACCGCTCGTTCATCAGCCTGCTCGACCACGCCATGCTCGGCCACGAGGCGGCCGGCGCGGCGGGCTCCCACGGCGGCGGGAAGCCCGGCGGCGGGAACGTCGGCGGCGGGAGCCCGGACGCCGGGAGCTCCGACGGCGAGAAGGACGCGTGATGCTGGACACCCCCGACGCGGTGATGGCCGCGCTGCGCGAGAACGACGCCCGCCCGTACGGTCGGACCAGGACCGTCACCGCCGAGGAACTCGTCGACGCCGCCGAGCAGTTCGACGACACCAAGGTCCGCTCGATGGCCCTGCTGGAGCTGATGGAGGCCTACGAGTACGACGGCGAGCGCGGCAAGAGCCCGGTCGTCTTCGCCCGCATCCTCAAGCTCTGGGACACCGACCCGGACGGCTTCGGCGAGTGGGCCCGGCACCAGGTGCTCTGGCGCTTCAAGTGGGTCGCCGACGCGCTCAAGGACAACCCGGACGTCCCGCTCGCCGCGATCCGGCGCTGGCACACCGAGCTGCGCGACCGCTACCGCGCGGCCGGCCACGACCTCCAGCCGTACTACGCCCAGCGCTACCACCTGGCCGCGCAGACCGGCATCGGCGTGCAGGACGCCTACGAGCTGTGGGCGGCCCGCCCGCGCTCCGAGCTGAGTGACTGCCACGCCTGTGAGACCCGGGCCCGCGCCGAGCACTTCCTCGCCGCCGGGGACGACGCCCGGGCGTTGAAGGTGCTCACACCGGTGCTGGACGGCCGCAGCGGCTGCGAACAGGAGCCCCACCTCAGCCAGGCCACCGCGTTGCTGGCGCAGCTGCGCCAGGGCCGGCTTGACGAGGCCCGCTCCGGTCACCTCGCCGGTTACCGCTACGCCCGGGGCAAGGCCGCGATGCTGGACGCCGTCGGCCTGCACATCGAGTTCTGCGCGCTGTCCGGCAACGAGCCGCGCGGCCTGGAGCTGCTCGCCGAGAACCGGGACCTGTTCGCGGTCACCGGCGAGCCCGCCGCCCGGCTGGGCTTCCTGACCGGCGTCGAGGTGCTGGTCGCCCTGCTCGCCCGGGCCGGCCACGACGACCTCGCGGTCAGCGGTCCGGCCGGCCGGACCTGGACGGTCGGCTCCCTGCTCGCCCACCTGCGCACCGAGGCCGACGCGCTGGCCGCCCGCTTCGACGCCCGCAACGGCACCGACGCGGTCGGCGCCGCCCGGCGCGCCCGGCTGGCCGTCGAGCCGCTGCTCGCCGAGCCGCTGGCGCTGGGCGTACGGGCCGCCGCCGCGTCCGGGCTGTCCGCCGCCCCGGCCGCCGCGCCCGCCGCACCGCGCCGGGCCGCCGAGCCGGAGCCCGAGGACTTCACCGCCCTGGTGCTGCGGGCCCGCGAGCTGGAGGTGCTCGGCCACCCGGACGCCGACCGGCTGTGGAAGCGGGTCGCCGAGCGGGCCGGCGCCGAGGGCTTCGTCCACCCGGAGAACGCCGAGCTGGGCGGCCCCGAGCGGCTGCGCGCCGAACTCACCGAGCAGCGTGCCCACGAGGCGCTCCAGCGGGACGCGTACGAGGAGGGCAAGGCCGGGCTGCTGGCCGCCGCCGAGCTGTTCGAAGCGGCGGGGCTGGCCGGGCCGGCGCTGATGTGCCGCACCCGGACGCTGATCGCGGACCTGGACGAGAGCGGCGGGGGCGGGAATGACGGGGGCGGGAACGACGGGGGCATGGACGGCGAAGGCGAAGGCGAAGGCGGAGGTGGCGAGGCTGGCCGGCGGCCCGACTGGGCGGCCCTCGACGCGGCGCTGACCCGGGCCGAGGAGCTGCGCGCGCTCGGCGAACTGACCGACGACGACTACCTGATCGTGCTGCAGACCCGCACCTACGCCGCCCACCACGACCTGTCCGAGGCGCTGCCCGAGCCCCCCGCCGAGGTGGCCGAGCGCTTCGCGGCGGCGGCCGGGTCCTACCGGCGGGCGGCCGTGGAGCTCGGCTCCGAGCGGCGGGCCGCGACCTCCCGGCAGTACACCGCCGACATCGCCGCCCGGGACGGCCGCCTGGCCGAGGCGGAGGCCGAACTGCGCGAGGTGCTGGCCCAGTTGGACGCCGCCGAGCTGCCCTGGCACACGCCGCGGGTGCTCGGCCTGCTGGGCCAGGTACTGCTGCAGGGCGGCGAGCCGGGCCAGGCGGTCGAGGTGTTCCACCGGGCACTGGCGGAGGCCGTGCGCTGGGGCGACGACTCCTACCCGTACGCGCCGACGTACATGATGCTCGGCCACTCCTGCCTGCGGACCGGGGACCTCGGCGGTGCGGTCCGCGCGCTGTCGGAGGCCGCCGCGCGCTACGACCGCAAGGGCGCCGAGGCGGTCGAGGAGGCCGCCCAGGTGCGGATCCAGCTGGCCGACGTGCTGCGCGACTCCGGCCGGGCGGCGGACGCGGTGGCCGTGCTGGAGTCGGTGCTGCTGGATCCGTCCGCAGGGCGGCTGGACGTCCGGATGCTCGCCCAGGCCCGGCTGGACCTCGCCCGGGGCCTGTCCGAGCTGGAGGAGCACCGGGACGCCGCCGAGGAGTACCTGCGGCTGGCCGAGCTGGTGGCCGGCTGGGAGGACCAGGAGACCCACACCATGGTCGCCTGCGAGGCCGCCCTGGCGCTCGCCCGGGCCGAGCGCTGGGACGCCGCCGAGGCGGCGCTGGCCCGCGCCCGCGAGGCGCACGGAAAGGCCCCGCAGGTGGACCAGCTGGCCGCCACCCTGCGGGAACTGGCCCGGCTGACGACACGGGAGCAGGGCGAGGAGGGGCTGGCGTCCGCACTCGCCCTGCTGGCCGAGGCCGACGCGGTCGGCGAGGCGGCCGAGCGGCGCGGTGATGAGTACAACTCCTGGTACCTGCGCGGAGGTTCGCATTACGAGCGGGCGCGCGCACTGGCCGTCGCGGGGCGGCACGAGGAGGCGCTGGCCGAGGTCGAGCGGGCCATCTCGGAGTACGGGGCGGGCGCCGAGCGGGCCGAGACGCCGCGGGCCGAGGCCGTCCGGCTGGCCGCGCTGATCGAGGGCAGCGACCTCGGCCGCGTCGACGCGGCGGTGGCCCGGCTGACCGCCGGCATCGCGCGCTGCGAGGCGGCCGGGCTGCCGGAGGCGGCGGAGGTGCTGGCGGAGCTGCGGGAGCGGCTCGCCGGGGAGTGAGGCGGGTCCCGCCTCCGCGGGACCCGTGGAGGCGGGCGGGGCCCGGGGTCGCGATGACCCGGACCCCACCCGCCCCGGGGGCGGGAACCGTCAGCAGGGCCCGTCGTCGCCCCAGACGCCCCACTGGCCGCCGGCGCTCGGCACCTCGTTCACCGTCCACCACTTGGCGTGGTAGTTGTGCCCGTTGTACGAGACCTTGGCGCCGCCGTTGTAGGTGGTGCCCGCGTTCCACGCCGGGGCGGTGCAGCTGCCCGGGGTGGTCGGAGGCGTGGTCGGGGGCGTCGTCGGTGGGGTGGTGGGCGGAGTGGTGGGCGGGGTCGCCCCGGCGAACTTCACCGTGAACCTGGTGAAGTCCCAGTCGTTCTGCACCACGCTGGAGCAGGAGCCGGACAGCCCCGGGTCGACGTTGCCCGCGCACTGGCGGTCCCGGTTGACCGACCAGTAGGTGTACCGGGCCAGGCCGTGCGCGGTGGCGAAGTCCAGCACGGTCTGGAAGTCGGACTGGTGGAAGTACTCGGCGGCGTCGGTGCGGCCGTTCATCATCGACACACCCTCGTGGGCGTACGCGGTGGCCTCGTTCCAGCCGAAGGTGGTCTGCAGGATCTGGTTGAACTTCACCAGCGCGTCGGTCTGCGCCGCGGCGCCGTTGAAGCCGCCGTCGAACGGCATGATCGAGTAGTTGTCCGGTGTGAACCCCTGCGACTTGGCCTCGTTGAGCATCTGGGTGCCGAACCAGCCGGTGCCGGCGTTGGTCCCGGCGGTGGTGATCGAGACGTACAGGCCGGGGTTGTTCTGCTGGAGGATCCTCGCCGCGCCGATCTCGTTGTGGATGGCCGCGGTGTTCTCGTATTCCGGCTCCTCCAGGTCGAAGTCGATCGCCTTGAGGCCGTACTTGGTGATCACCTTCTGGTACCCGGCGGCGGTCGCCTCGGGGGTGCCGCAGACCTGGCCGAGCTTGGTGCCGCCGTATCCGCCGACCGACACCGAGACGTCCCCGCCCTTGCCGCGGACGGTCTGGATGACGCTCGGCATGGTGGTGTCGGTGTCGATCGGGGAGGTGCCGCCCCAGGCGGGCGAACAGCTGTTGCCCTGGGCCAGGATGAACGCCAGCTGGAAGGCCTTCTGGCCGGTGGCGTCCATGACGGCGGCGGCGTCCGGCGGGCTGTTGTCCTCGGGCATCAGGTACGGCGCCGAGGCGTACCAGTTGCTGCCGAGCCCGGCGGCAGCGGTGGCCGCGCCGGTGGTGTCCGCGGCGGCGGAGCCGGTGCCGGCCAGGGCGGCGACGCCGCCGGCGACCAGGCCGAGCACGCCGGCCAGGGCGAGTGCGGCGCGGCGTCTGCGGGGGGCGGGCGCGGGGTGCTGCGGGGGAAGAGCGCGTTCCATCGGAGGCCTTTCCAGGAAACGGCGGTGGGGGAGGGGGCCTGGTCGCTCCGGACGTGGCGGAAGCAGGCCTGGTCACGCCAGGTGTGGGGGTGGCGTGACGGCCGAACGGGCCGTCGGCGGCGGGTGGTTGCCGAAGGTCCTCACTGGTATAGACCTGTCTTGGAAGGGCGGTCAACCCCAAAGAGGTCAAGGCCTGCCCGCTCCGGAGCCGGTGCGGTCGGTCGGCCCCCGGTGCGGTCGGTCAGGCCCCCCGGTGCGGTCGGTCAGGTCCCTCCCGATGGCCGGTCAGGCTCCGACGAGGGCCG
The DNA here is from genome assembly GCF_040636595.1 of Kitasatospora sp. NPDC036755. NCBI lineage: Bacteria > Bacillati > Actinomycetota > Actinomycetes > Kitasatosporales > Streptomycetaceae > Kitasatospora > Kitasatospora sp. NPDC036755. The sequence continues at coordinate 10,202 of NZ_JBEZUT010000170.1, read as the reverse complement.
CGGCGGCCACCCCCGCCAGCAGGCCGCTGACGGCCGGGGACCACGGGCGGCCGGTCGGGCCGGTCAGGGTCAGCGTGCGGTGGACGGCGGGCCGGATCGGGACCAGGACGCAGTCGGCCGGGAGCATCGTCCGGGCCAGCGCGGGCATCACCGAGACCCCGACGCCCGCGTGCACCATGCCGATCAGGGTGTTGAGGTCGCGGATGCGGTGCCGGGGCGTGAAGCGGGCGCCGGCCCGCCGGTAGGCCTCGCGGATCTGGCGCTCGCAGCCGCCCTCCGAGAGCAGGAAGTCGTCGTCCTCCAACTCGGCCACATGGACGGTCGGTTGGCCGGCGAGCGGGTGGTCGCGGCGCAGCAGCGCGTGCATCGAGTCGGCGCCGAGGGCGACCGCGCCGGGCGGGAGCGGTCCGGCGTCCACCAGGACGGCGGCGTCCACCGTGCCCGCCTCCAGCCAGGCCGCCAGCTCCTCGTCCTCGCCCTCGAAGATCCGGACGGTGACCTGCGGGTAGGCCGTCCGCCAGTCCTTCAGCAGGCCGGGCAGCAGCGCCTGGCAGACGGTGGTCGGCGCCGCCAGCCGCACGGTGCCGGTCGGCCCGCCGGAGTGCCGGGTGGCGATGGCGCGGACGGCGGCGGCCGAGGCGACGGCGGTCCGGGCGTGCGGCAGGACCTGTTCGCCCAGCGGGGTCGGGCGGCACGGGGTGCCGCGCCACAGCACGGGTGCGCCGAGGTTCCGCTCCAGCGCGGCGACGGCGTGCGAGACCGCGGACTGGCTGATGCCCAGTTCGTCGGCGGCCGCGCCGAAGCCGCCGGTGTCGGCGACCGCGACCAGTGCCCTGAGCTGGGCCAGGTTGACGTCCGAGGTCATGAGACTTCCTCATCGCGGATGCACTGTCACTTGTTGGACTCATGCTCCGGTGCCGGGCCACGCTCTGTCCAGCCGACGGCCCGGATCACCGGGGCGCGTCGGCGCGGAGAGGTCGGACGGAGACGGAACGGAGGTGGTGGGGGTGCGGCGCTGGCTGCCGGGCTTCGCGGCCCTGTCGGCGATCTGGGGCGCGAGCTTCGCCCTGATCAAGGTGGCGGTCGACGCGGGGACGCCGCCGCTCTGGGTGGCGCTGTGGCGCTGCCTGCTGGGCGCGGCCACCCTGTGGGCGATCCTGGTGGTGCGCGGCGAGCGGGCCCCGCGCGACCGGGTGCTGTGGGGGCACTCGGCGGTGGTGGCGGTGCTGCTCAACGCGGTGCCGTTCACCCTCTTCCCGTTCGGCGAGACCAGGGTCAGCTCGGTGCTCGCCGGGGTGATGAACGCGAGCACCCCGCTGTTCACCCTGCTGTTCGCGGTGCTGACCGTCCCCGAGGAGCGCCGTCCGGGCGTCCGCCGGCTGGCGGGCCTCGGGCTCGGCTTCCTCGGCGTGCTCACCGTGCTCGGGGTCTGGCGCGGCCTCGGGGCCGGGGCGACCACCGGTGCGCTGGCCTGCCTGGCCGCCGCCTGCTGCTACGGCGCGGGCTTCGCCTACCTGCGCCGCTTCCTGTCCGGCCGCCCGGAGTCGGTGACCACCCTCTCCGCGCTCCAGGTCACCTGCGCCGCAGCCGAGTTGGCCGTGGTCGCGCCGTTCGCCGCGGGCGCCCCGCGGTGGCCCGGCGCGGGCCCCGCGCTCGCCCTGCTGGTGCTCGGCATGGTCGGCACCGGCCTGGCGTACCTGCTCAACCTGTCGCTGGTCCGGGGCGCGGGGCCGACGGTCGCCTCCGCCGTCACCTATGTGATGCCGCTCTGGTCGACGGCGCTCGGCGCGACCCTCCTGCACGAGCCGGTGGGCTGGAACGCCCTGGCCGGCGGTGTGCTGGTGATCGCGGCCGTCGCCCTGACCCGGCCGCGCCGGGCCCGGGTTCCGGCCCCGAAGGGCCGTCAGCCGGTCGGTTAGGGTGAACGGGTGAGCGGGGGGAGAGACCGGAACGGTGAGGGCGCCGAGGACGGCGGGAGCGGCGGGAGCGGCGAGGAGCCGCAGCCGTCGGCCGTCCGCGAGGCGCTGTGGGCGCACCCGCTGCGTTTCCCCTTCACCTCCTGGGTGCCGCGCTGCTGGGCGTACCTGCTGGGCAGCGCACTGCTCGGGCCGCTGCTGCTGGTGGTCCTCGTGGTGCTCCTGGTGCTCGGCCTGGGCCTGTGGGTGGTCGGCGTCGGCATGCCGGTGCTGGTCGCCCTGGCGCTCATCGGGATCCCGACCGCCACCGTGGCCCGGTGGCGGCTGCGGCTGGTCGAGCCGGTCCCGCTGCCCGACCCGCACCGCAGCCTGCCCGGGGCGGGCCGGCGCGCCCGCGTCCGTACCCGGCTGCGCGAGCGGGCCACCCGGCGCGAACTCGCCCACGCCGTGCTCGCCTCGACCGTCCTGGCCGCCGCCTCGCTCGGGTTCACCGTGCTGCTGGTGCTCTCCGGCCTCTACACGCTCGCCCCGCTGGTGGTGTGGGCGCTCGCGCCGGAGACCGTGATGCTGATCCCCGGGCACGCCGTTCCCGGTCCGCTCGCCGCGCTGCCGTTCTCCGCCGCCGGACTGGCCGGCCTGCTGCTCTGCGCCTACACGGGGGCGCTGCTGACCGTCGCCGAGGTGGCGCTGGCCCGCTTCCTGCTCGGGCCCCGGGAGGACGACCTCGGCCGCCAGGTGCTCGAACTCACCCGCTCCCGCGCCCGGTTGGCCGATGCCTTCGAGGCCGAGCGGCGCCGGATCGAGCGCGATCTGCACGACGGCGCGCAGCAGCAGCTGGTCGCGCTCAGCATGACCCTCGGGCTCGCCGAGTACGAGCTGCGCGGCCAGGACGGCCGGGCGGCGGAGCTCGTCACCCGGGCGCGCGGCGAGGCCCGGCAGGCGCTGGAGCAGCTGCGCGAACTGGTGCGCGGCATCCACCCGCAGGTGCTCACCGACCACGGGCTCGCCGCCGCCGTCGCCGAGGTCGCGCTGCGGCACCCGATCCCGGTGGCCACCGACATCGACCTCCCGGAGCGGCTGCACCCGTCCGTGGAGACCACCGCCTACTTCACCGTCACCGAGGCGCTCACCAACGCCGCCAAGCACAGCGGTGCCGGCGCGATCACCGTCCACGGGCGGGTCTCTCGCGGGCGGCTGGTCGTCCAGGTGACCGACGACGGCCGCGGCGGGGCGGACCCGGCCGCCGGGGCCGGACTGGCCGGACTCGCCGACCGGGTGGCACTGCTGAAGGGACGGTTGATGGTGACGAGCCCGACGGGCGGCCCGACGACGCTGCGGCTGGAGGTCCCGTGCTCCGGGTCGTGATCGCCGAGGACGCGGTGCTGCTGCGCGCCGGACTGGTCGAACTCCTCGCCCTCGGCGGCCACCGGGTGACCGCCGCCGTCGGCGACGCCGAGGCGCTCGCCGCGGCCGTCGACGCCGACCGGCCGGACATCGTGGTCACCGACGTCCGGATGCCCCCGGACCACACCGACGAGGGACTGCGCGCGGCCCTCGCGCTGCGCGAGCGCCACCCCGGCCTGCCCGTGCTGGTCCTCTCCCAGTACGTGGCCACCCCGTACGCCACCCGGCTGCTCGCCGCCGCCGGAGCCCAACCGGCCGGTCTGGGCTACCTGTTGAAGGACCGGGTCGGTGATGTCGCGGACTTCCTGGACGCGCTGAGGAGGGTCGCCGACGGGGAGACGGTGATCGATCCCGAGGTGGTCCGGGTGCTGCTGCGCGGCCAGTCCGCGGACCGTCCGCTGGCCCGCCTCACCCCGCGCGAGCGGGAGGTGCTCGCGCTGATGGCCGAGGGCCTCAACAACCAGGCCGTGGCGGGCCGGTTGAGCATCACCGAGGCCTCGGTGGTGAAGCACTGCGGGAACATCTTCATGAAGCTGGACCTGGACCCGACGGAGGGCAACCGGCGGGTGCTCGCGGTGCTGGCGCACCTGCGGGGGGCGTGACGGGGGAGCGGCGGGGGCGGCCCGCGCAGGGCCGACCCCCTTGTCAGGGCGGTCGCGGTGCCGGAACGATGGCGGCATGGCGAGGACACGGGAACCGCAGAGCGCGATCGTCAACCGGCTGCTCAAGGGAGAGGCGACCAAGGACGACAACACGACGGCCCAGGCCAACTTCCTGCTGTGGCTGAGGCAGGAGTGGGCGGGGGACGGTGACCAGGCGCTGGCGGCCTGCCAGGACGTGCTGACGGCGGCCGGCGGCGAGGAGTGGCGGGCCCTGCCCGAGCGCGACGTGGCCGCCCACGTCTGGCTGTTCAGCTTCTCCTGCCCGGGCCGGGACGACCTGCCGGGCCAGGCGCGGAACTGGGTGGCGGCGGTCCACGCCAACGGCGGGGCGGCCGCGATCGCCCGACTGGTCAGGCACCTGCGCGGGCAGCCGGAGTGACCCGGGCCGCCGTGGTGTCCGTGGCGCCCGCGGCGGTGGGTGCGGCATCCGGAGCGTCCGGGCCGGCCTGAGCGCCCCGGGTGTCCTGAGCCTCCGGGGCGGCCGCGTCGGGCAGGGGCAGGGCGGGGTCCAGCAGCTCGGTGAGCCGCCGCGCCGAGGCCTCCCAGGTCCAGTGCTCCTCGGCCCAGCGCCGCCCCGCCGCGCCCATCCGGGCCCGTTCCGCGGGCGGGGCGAGCAGGATCCGGGTCAGGGCGGCGGCCACGGCGGCGAGGGACCGGCCGTCGACGACCGTCCCGGTGACACCGTCCAGGACGGTGTCCGGGGCACCGCCGGAGCGGCCGGCCACCACCGGGAGCCCGGCGGCGGCCGCCTCCAGGAAGACGATGCCCAGGCCCTCGGCCTCCAGGCCCAGCCGGCGGGTGCGGCACGGCATCGCGAAGACGTCCGCCCCGGCGTAGTGGACGGCCGTCCCGGCGTGGTCGAGGCCCCCGGCGAACACCACGCCGCCCGGCTCGGCGAGGCGGCGGGCCAGGCCCCGCAGCCGGTTCTCGTCCGGGCCCCGGCCGACCAGCACCAGGGTCGTCCCGGGGACGGCCCGGCGGATCGCGGGCAGCGCGCGGATCAGCACGTCCTGGCCCTTGCGCGGGACCAGCCGCGCCACGCACAGCACCACTGGGGCGGTCGCCGGGCCCCCGGCGGCCGTGGGCCGGAAGACCGACGGGTCGACCCCCGGCACCAGGCGCGCCAGCCGGGCGTCCGGCCCGAGCGCGGGCGCGATCCGGGCCCGGGTGTAGGCGCCGAGGTACGTCACCACGTCCGTCCCGCGGCCGATCCGGCGCAGCACGGCGCGGGCGCCCGGGGTGCGGGCCCACCAGATCTCGTGGCCGTGCGTGGTGGCGACGGTGCGGCGGACGCCCGGGGCCAGCCGCCGCAGGCCGGGCGCCATCGCGGCGAGCGGGGCCGCGGCGCCGAACCAGACCCGGTCGCAGCCGTGGGCGCGGGCCAGGTCCGCGGCCCGGCGGGTGGCCCGCGGGGTCGGCAGCAACGTGCGGGCGCGGTCGCGGATCACCGGGTAGGGGAGAGCGGCGTCGTGGCGCTCCGCGCCGGGTTCGGCCGAGGTGTAGACCACGACGTCGTGGCCGGGGACGCGGTCGGCCATGGCCTTGACGAAGGTCTCGATGCCGCCCTGGCGCGGCGGGAAGTCGTTGGTGACGACGAGGGTGGTGCCCATGGCAGGCCTTTCGGAGTGGAGGGCGGGAACGTGAGGAGGACGAGGACGAGCGGCAGCGCGAGGTAGCCGAACCGCCCGGCGGGCGCCAGCAGGAAGGCCGCCGACAGCCCCAGGGCCAGCCGGTGCGCCGCGGCGGCCGCGGTGCGGGGCGGGCGGACGAACAGGGAGGCCCCGACGGCGAGTCCGGCGAGCAGCAGCAGGCCGACGGAGACGTACCAGCCGGCCGGGCCGAGATCGGCGAGCAGCCGCCCGGGCAGCGGGCTGGCGGCCGGGGTCGCCAGCCGGCCGCGCCCGGTGGGGAAGGCGAACACCTGCTCCACCAGCGGGCCCGGCGCGCGCAGCGCCACCGGCAGCACCGCCACCGCCGCCGCCCCTACCGCGACGGCCGTCCCGCGCAGCGCGGCGCGCCGACCGGCGGAGGCCGCCAGCAGGGCGGCCACCACGGCGAGCGCGGGCCAGGCCGTCCACTTCAGCGAGCAGGCGGCGGCCAGCGCCAACCCGGCCGCCACCGGCCGCCGTTCGGCGGCACGGACCAGGGCGAGCCGGCACAGGCCGGTGAGCGGCAGGTCGACCCCGCTGACGCAGAGCGGCAGCGCGACCACCGGCGAGGCGACGAGCGCGGCGGCACCGAGCCGGCGCCCGGCGGGCACCGTCCGCAGCACGCAGACCAGGAACACCGCCGCGCACCAGAGCCGGGCGTCACCCAGCGGCGAGCCGCCCGACAGCGCCCGGGGCAGGCCCAGCAGGGCCATCCCCGGGAGGTACGGGTCGTACTCCGCGACGGTCCGCGGACCGTCCAGGTACGGCGTGCCGGTGTGCAGCAGTAGCGACCCGGACCGCTCGATCACCCCGACCTCGCTCTGCCCCTGCCCGCTCAGCACCAGCACGGACAGCGGCACCAGCACCGCCCCGACGGCGGCGACGGCCACCGACAGCCCGGGCCCGCGCCGCCGCGCCGTCACCGCGACGAGCGCCGCGAGCAGGTACCCGCAGGCCGCCCAGGCCCCCCAACTCCGGTGCGGCCCGAGCCCGGACACCACCGGGAACGCCCCTGCCCACCCCGCCGCGGCCAGCCACCCGCCGCACCACCACCACGCCCGTTTCGTCACTCGTTCATTGCATCGCCGCAGGCCGGCGGGGTCATCACGGTCAAGTCGAGTCCCGTGGTCGGGTTTCCCCTACCTCTGCGGTGGCCCGCGGCGTCCGCGGGCCGAGCGGCCGGGGGCCGTACGGCGGGCCGCCGTGGGCCGTCGCCACCCGGCGGAGCCCCGTGCCGTCACGCCGCCGGCCCCTCGGTCCGGGCGCCGACCGGGTCGGCGGGCAGGGCAGCGGGCAGGACGGCGGGCGGGTCCGTCCGGCCCGGAACCCGGGCGCCCGGCCCGTACTGACGTTCGGTGGCGGGCGGATTACTGATCGTCCCCGTCGCACCGCTATCCTCGCCGTGTGGTGAGGTCGTGGGATGCGGCGGTGGAGCGGGCGCAGGACCGGCTGGCGGCGGGGCCGCGGCTGCGGGCGGCCCGGCCGGGGGAGGAACGGCGGTTCGCGCTCTGGGACTTGGCGTCCCTGGTGGAGGGCGGGCTGGGCGAGCTGGTGGACCCGGACGGGCTGGCGCCGCAGGCGGAGCGCGGGTGGCGGGAGCGGCTCGGGGAGAGCGGCCGGGAGTGGCCGGGCGGGGAGCTGTACCGGCGCCGCTACTGGATCCAGGACGACGGCGGCACGGTCGTGGGCACCGTCGCCGTGGACAACTGGACCAAGGGCCCGAGCCAGCTGGCCGTCTCCTCCCTCTACGTCGCCCCGGACGCGCGCGGCCGGGGCCTGGCCGCCGCCGCCCTGGACGAGGTGTACGCGGCGGCCACCGCCGAGGGCCTGCCGGGGTTCCGGCTGGAGGCGCACTGGAGCTGGCAGCCGGCGGTCCGCTACTACCTGCGCCGGGGCCTGTGGGTGGTGGGCTGGAAGCACTCGCTGTCCTTCGCCCGGATGCCCCAACTGCCCCGGCACCGGGTGCGGGAGGAGGACGGCCGGCTGCTCCTGCTGGTCGCGGACCGCTCGGGCGGCTGGGTGCCGATACTGGCCGCCGGGCAGGAGGGCCGCTGGCTGCGGCTGGACGAGACGGCGGACTACCGGGGCTGCGACGGCTGGGTGCACGCGTACGCCCGCTCCACGCTGGCCCTGTACCTGGCGCTGGCCGGCCGGCCGCTGGTGCGCGGCCCGCAGTGGTGGTCGGAGGCGTGGCGCTGGTCGGACGCCGGGGAGCCGGAGGGCCTGGCGTACCGGATCGAGGAGTTCGAACGGGAGGCCCGGGCGGCCGGCCGGCGGATGGTGAGCCCGTACCGCCCGGTGCCGCTGCCGGGTTCCGATCCGCCGGGCGCCGGACTGCCCGGTTCGGGGCTGCCGGGGTCGGTACAGCCGGGCTCCGCGCTGCCGGGCGCCGTGCTGCCGGAGCAGGGCCCGTCGGCGTCGCCGCTGCTGGCAGACTCGGGGGATGGCTGAGATCGAGATCGACGGTGCCCCCGCCGACCCGGCGCGGCTGGCCGCGCTGGGGCTGCTCAACTACGGGCACTTCACCACCCTGCGCGCCGAGGGGGGCCGGGTGCGCGGTCTGTCGCTGCACCTGGACCGGCTGGTCCGGGACTGCCGGGTGCTGTTCGGCGCCGAGCTGGACCGGGCGGCGGTGCGGGAGCGGATCGGCGCGGTGCTGCCCGCCGACGGCGCGCCGGTGATCGTCCGGGTCACGGTGTACGACCCGGCGCTCGGCCTGGAGCGCCCCGCGGCCCCGGCGGTGCCCGCCCTGCTGGTGACCACCCGCCCGGCCGGGGCGTCCGCGCCGGCCCCGCTGCGGGTCCGCACCACGACCTACCGGCGGGAGCTCCCGGAGGTGAAGCACGTCGGCCTGTTCGGTCTGGTGCGCCATCGCCGGCAGGCCCAACTGGCGGGGTTCGACGACGTGCTGCTGGTCGGCGAAGACGGCCTGGTGGTCGAGGGCGCGACCTGGAACGTCGGCTTCCTGGCCGGGGACGCGCTGGTCTGGCCGCAGGGCCCGAGCCTGCCCGGCGTCACCGAGGCCCTGCTGTCCGCCGCGTACTCGGGGCCGCAGTCCCGTGAGCCGCTGCCCGTCGGCCGGCTGGACCGCTTCTCCGCCGCCTTCGCGGTGAACGCGGGCGTCGGGGTGCGTCCGCTGGCGGCCGTGGACGGCACCGCCTTCGACCCCGCGCACCCGGTGCTCGCCGAGCTGCACGCCTCCTACCTGGGGATTTCCGGCGAACGGGTGGGGGGATAACCCCACCATCGGTCCGCCGGTGGCCTGCATGGTTCGCGGAGTCCGTCGCTCCTAGGTTGGAAGACGTTGACGACGAGCGACGCAGAACCGAAGGAAGGCTCCCCATGGCACGCCGCCAAGACCGCCGCAGGAACGACGAGTTCGGGACGGACCCGTACGGCCCTGACGGACACGGCCACGGCCGCGCCGACCACGGCGCCGCTCCGTACGACGCGGACGGGTACGCGGGGGCCCCGTACGGCACGGCGCCGTACGGCGGTGGCGCGCAGGCGGCGCCCGCGATCGAGCTGCGCGGGGTGCACCGCGGCTACGGGCGCGGCGAGACGGCGGTGCAGGCGCTGCGCGGGATCGACCTGGCGCTCGCCCGCGGCAGCTTCACCGCGGTGATGGGCCCGTCCGGCTCCGGCAAGTCCACCTTCCTCCAGTGCGCGGCGGGCCTGGACCGCCCGGACTCCGGGCAGGTCCGGCTCGGCGGCGAGGACATCACCGCGCTGAGCGAGAACCGGCTCACCGAGCTGCGCCGCAGCCGGATCGGATTCGTCTTCCAGTCCTTCAACCTGCTGCCCTCGCTGACCGTCGAGCAGAACGTGCTGCTCCCGCTGCGCCTGGCCGGGGAGCGCCAGGACCGCGGCCGGGCGCGGGAGCTGCTGGAGCGGGTGGGCCTGGGCGAGCACGGCCGGCGGCGGCCCGGCCAGCTCTCGGGCGGCCAGCAGCAGCGGGTGGCGATCGCCCGTGCGCTGATCACCCGTCCGGACGTGGTGTTCGCCGACGAGCCGACCGGGGCGCTCGACACCCGGACCGCGCACGAGGTGCTGGGCCTGCTGCGCCAGGCCGTGGACTCGCTCGGCGCGACGGTGGTGATGGTGACCCACGACCCGGTGGCGGCCTCCTTCGCCGACCGGGTGCTGTTCCTGGCCGCCGGCGCGGTCGTGGACGACCTGCCGCACCCGACGCCGCAGGCCGTCGCGGACCGGATGGTCGCGCTGACCGCCCGCCCGGTGGGAGCGGCGGCGTGACCAACGGACTCGCGCGCGCTTCGGTGCGCTTCCGTCCCGCGTCCTTCGTGGGCACCCTGGTCGCCCTGCTGCTGGGCGCCGCCGTGGTGACGGCCTGCGGAGTGCTGATGCAGACCGGTCTGACCGCGGGCCTCAAGCCCACCCGGTACGCGGACGCCCCGGTGGTGGTCGCGGCCGAGCAGGCGGTGAAGATCAGGACGAAGGTCGGCGAGGACACCGAGACGGTGGAGCAGGCCACTCCGGAGCGGGCCCGGACGGACGCGGCGCTGGCCGGCCGGCTGGCCGCGCTGCCCGGGGTCGCGGCCGCCCGCCCGGAC
>NZ_JBEZUT010000169.1:0-18875 GCF_040636595.1 Kitasatospora sp. NPDC036755 | reverse complement strand
CGCCCCTGTGCGCCGATCGCCCAAAAACCGACCGATAAGGTGTTAATCCAACATTCATCCATGCCGCATAGCCTCCGGGGGCTAGCCTCATGCTGAACGTCATCGTCCGACCGGGAGGCGAAAGCCCCGTGCAAGGCACTGTCACCACACCAGGCGGCCCCACGGCGGCCGGGGGCCAGGGCGAAGCGTTCCTGCTCGTCGTGGACGACGAGCCCAACATCCGCGAGCTGCTCTCCGCCTCGCTGCGCTTCTCCGGCTTCCGCGTCGCCTCCGCCGCCAGCGGCACCGAGGCGCTCGAACTGGTCGCCGTCGAACGCCCCGACCTGGTCGTGCTCGACGTGATGCTCCCCGACCTCGACGGCTTCACCGTCGTCGAGAAGCTGCGCGAGCGCACCAGCCGCGGCCAGATAGCCGGGCCGGCCCACGGACACCCCGGCGACCACCTGCCGGTGCTCTTCCTCACCGCCAAGGACGGCGTCGGCGACAAGGTGCAGGGCCTGGCCGCCGGCGCGGACGACTACGTCACCAAGCCGTTCAGCCTGGAGGAGCTGATCGCCCGGATCCGCGCCATCCTGCGCCGGGCCGGCGGCCCCGCCGAGGACGGCCGGCTGATCGTCGCCGACCTCAGCCTCGACCCGGTCGCCCACGAGGTCACCCGGGGCGGCACCGCGGTCTCGCTCTCCCCGACCGAGTTCAAGCTGCTGCACTACCTGATGGCCAACGTCGGCCGGGTGGTCTCCAAGTCGCAGATCCTCGACCACGTCTGGGCCTACGACTTCGGCGGGGACCTCTCCATCGTCGAGTCGTACATCTCCTACCTGCGCCGCAAGCTCGACTCCGGCCCGGCGCACGGCCCCAAGCTGATCCACACCGTGCGCGGCATCGGCTACGTCCTGCGCCGCCCCCCGCAGGGCTGACCGGACCCCGCCCGTGTTCGCCCGGTTCTCCTCCCGGCTGTCGCTGCGCGCCCGCCTGCTGGTGCTCGCGCTCGTGCTGGTCACCACCGGGCTCGCGGTCAGCGACGCCTTCGTGCTCGGCACCGTACGGGCCCAGCTGGTGCAGCAGCTGGACGAGCAGCTCCAGCGGTACGGACTGCCGCTCTCCCGCAAGCCCCCGAGCCAGCTGACCGCGCAGGCCGGCGGCCGGCCCGCGGTCGCCGGCCGGCGGGTCAGCCTGCCCAGCCAGTACCTGGTGCAGTACCTCTCCTCGGACGGCAAGGTCCAGGCGGCGATGCGCCAACCGGTCTCGGACAGCGACCCGGCGCCCCAGCTGGCCGGACTCGACCCGACCAGGACCGCCCCCGACGTCCCCTTCGACCTGCCCGACCAGCGCGGCCACCACAGCTGGCGGGTGCTGGTGCTGCCGCTCCAGCCGCCCCGCGGGCAGGCCGTCGGCCCCAGCGCGTACGCCGCGCCGGAGGTCACGCCGACCCATGTCATGGTGGCGGTCTCCCGGGAGGACATCGACGCCACCCTCGGCAAGCTGAACACCTCCTTCCTGGCCATCGGCGGCGGCGTCCTGCTGCTGATCGCCGCGCTCGGCTTCTTCGCGGTGCGGGCCGGGCTGCGGCCGCTGCGCCGGATCGAGGAGGGCGCCGAGCGGATCGCGGCCGGCGAGCTGTCGCACCGGATGCCGGAGCTCTCCCCGGGCACCGAGGTCGGTCGGCTGTCGGTCGCGCTCAACGGGATGCTCACCCAGATCGAGGCGGCCTTCGCGGCCCGCGCCGAGTCCGAGGCCCGGATGCGGCGCTTCGTCGCCGACGCCTCGCACGAACTGCGCACCCCGCTGGCCGGAATCCGCGGCTTCGCCGAGCTGTACCGGATGGGCGCGCTGCCCACCGAGGACGACGTCACGCGGACCATGACCCGGATCGAGAGCGAGGCCGACCGGATGGGCGCCCTGGTCGAGGACCTGCTGGTGCTCGCCCGCCTCGACGAGGAGCGCCCGCTCGACCTCGCCCCGATGGACCTGCGCACCCTCGCCGCCGACGCCCTGCACGACCTCACCGCCCTCGACCCGAGCCGCCCGGTCGCGCTCACCGGCCCGGCCGGCACCGGTGCGCCCGGCGCCGCGCCCGTCGTCGGCGACGAGGCGCGGCTGCGGCAGGTGGTCACCAACCTGGTCGGCAACGCGGTCAAGCACACCCCCGCCGGCACGCCGGTCCGGATCGGGGTGGGCGCCGGGCCCGGCGGCGTCTGTCTGCTGGAGGTCGCCGACTCCGGCCCGGGCCTCACCGAGGAGCAGGCCCAGCGGGTCTTCGACCGGTTCTTCCGGGTCGACGCCTCCCGCAGCCGCGACAACGGGGGCGGCGCAGGCCTCGGCCTCGCCATCGCCACCGCCCTCACCCGCGCCCACGGCGGCACCCTCACCCTGCACACCGCCCCGGGCGAGGGCGCCACCTTCCGCGTCGAACTCCCCCGCCAGCGCTGACCGGACGCCCGCGAGTCCGAACGCCGCGCTCCCGCACCACGGGACAGGCCCGGCCGGTCCCGCGGTTCCGGCGTTCCCGGCCCCGAAACTCCTCGATCGAGTGAACCCGCCGCCGTTCACCCGGTCGGCCCCCCGGTCGTGTGCGACCGTGCTGCCGTTGCTTGTGCGGGCTCGCACGGGCTGATCACACTGGACGGGAAGTGGGGTGTCTCAATGAGCGCGCTCGTCGCCGAGAGGACCGTCGTGAACCTGGACCAGTTGCTGTGGCAGGCGTGGAAGTCCATGGATGTGCCCGAGGGCTTCCGAGCGGAGATCATCGAGGGGACGATCACGTTGTCACCCACCGGCAGCAGCCGCCATTTCGATGTCAACAACCGGGTTCTCGAAGGTCTGTTCGTGCAGTTGCGCGGCAGTGAATGGCGGCCGGGGAACGACTGCAACGTCATCGACGGGCTCAAAGTGCTCATCCCCGACGTGTTCGTCGCTCAGCGGGAGATCGAGGAGATCGAGCACCCGGAGGGAAAGGGCCTGGTTGCTTCCGGTGTTCTCCTCGTCGTCGAGACCGTCTCTCCCGGAGCCGAGAACCGCCGCCGCGATCACGTCCTGAAGCGGCGTGCCTACGCGGCCGCCGGCATCCCGGTGTACGTGATCATCGACGACCACGACGACGGCGGTGCCGTCACCGTCCTCACCGAACCCGATGCCGAACGCCGTGAGTACGGCTCCTCCACCCGCGTCCCCTACGGCAAGGAGGCCGTGATCCCCGAGGGCCCCGCCAAGGGGTTCGTGATCGGGCCCGACATCACCGGCGAGCGCCGTGGCTGACCGGCCGGCCTCGTTCAAGCGGGACCTGTCGGAGTGGCGGATCATGCTGGTCGCGTGGCGGCTGCTGATCCTGCAGGCGGCGGACCCGATGGTGTCGGCGGGGATGGTCGAGCACTCGACGTACCGGGCGCACCCGTGGCGGCGGGTGGAGCACACGCTGGGCAGCGGGCGGCGGCTGTTCTACCAGGACGCGGAGACGCTGCGCCGGGAGATCGCGCGGCTGGAGCGGGCGCACAAGCGGATCCGGGGGACGGGCCCCGACGGGGAGCCGTACGACGCCGCGGACGCGGCGACCAGGGCGTGGGTGCTGCTGACGCTCTTCGAGTGCGTGGCCGCGATGCGCCGGCTGGGCGGGGACGGGTACGGCGCGGGGGAGTCGGCGTCAGCGTACGCGGAGTTCCGCGAGGCGGTCGCCGCCTTCGGGCTCCCCGAGGGCGAGATCCCGGCCACGGTGGGGGAGTTGCCGGCCTACTTCGCCCGGTACGCGCGGGAGCGGCTGGAGTTCACCGAGGCGGCGCGCTACCTGCTGGACGACCTGCTGCGCGAGGCGCCGCGGCCGCGCCGGCTCGGGTTCCTCGGCGACACGGGCTGGCGGCTGCTGCGGCTGGTGGTCGCCCGGGCGGTCCGCGAGCTGACGGTGGCGGACCTGCCGCCGGTGGTGCTGGAGCGGTTCGGGCTGGTCCGCACCCGGCGGGGCGCGCTGCTGTCCGCCGTCCTGCACCGCGGCGCCGGCGCGGTCGTCCCCCGACTGCCGGACCGGCTGCGCTACCGCTCCCCGGAGCCGTCCGGGCCGGAGCGCCGGGGGCCGGAGCGCCGCGGGCCGGAGCGGGACGGCCGCGCGCCCCGGCTGGACCGTTTCTTCCGCGAGGTGCTGGACCAGACCGGCGACGGCTTCGTCACGGTGCACGACCTGCGGGCGATGGCGCACAACGTGTGCTGGCGGCTGGAGCTGGACGAGGCCGGTGAGGCCCGGGTGTACGAGGCCTTCGACAGCTGGTGGGAGCAGCTGCGCACGGTGATGGACGCCGACGGCGACGGGAGGGTCGGTCAGGAGGAGTTCGTGGCGGCCACCCTGGCCGGCTGCGACCGGGACGAGGCCTACCTGGAGCGGGGGCTGCTGCCGGCGCTGCGGGCGGTGTTCGCCGCGGCCGACTCGGACGGCAGCGGCTTCCTGGAGTTCGACGAGTACCGCGCCGTGTTCGGCGGGCCGAGGACGCACCCGGCGGATCTGTCGCACGGCTTCCGCCGGCTGGACGCCGACGGGGACGGTCGGATCACCCGGGAGGAGTTCCTCGCGGGCTTCACCGGGTTCTTCACGGCCCGCGCCGGTTCCGCCCCGGGCACCGAGCTGCTCGGCCGGGCGTAGCGCGCCCCGCGGCCCGCGCCGGAGGAGACGCGGCAGGGCCGTGCCGGGGCCGCGTCCTAGCACGTGGGCGCGGTCGGTGCGACCGGCCCGCGAGCCTGTCAAGCGCCGGTTCGGCCAACAACTTCCGGCCACCCGCCCGGTCGTTCGTTGCTCCGGCCCGCGGTCGGTCCGCAGACTGTGCGGACCGCGCCGCGGGCCGTGACGCACCCCACAGACCGTCCACCCCACCCCACCTGCAGTTCCCCCGTAAGGATGGTGGATACTGCTCCTTGTGAACGTGTTCACGTTCACAAGCGGACAAGCTTGCGTGGTTGAGCAACGGTCTACGGCTATAGATGAAGTTTGTCCGGAAGATGCCCGTCATCACGCGGGCAGGTTGGGAGAGAGGGCGACGTGGAACTGGCAATCGCTCACGAGACCATCGCGCGATGGCAATTCGGCATCACCACCGTCTACCACTTCCTCTTCGTCCCGCTCACGATCAGCCTGGCCGCGATCGTGGCCGGTCTGGAGACCGCCTGGGTGCGGACGAACAAGGAGAAGTACTTCCACGCGACCAAGTTCTGGGGAAAGCTCTTCCTCATCAACATCGCGATGGGCGTGGTCACCGGCATCGTCCAGGAGTTCCAGTTCGGCATGAACTGGTCCGACTACTCCCGCTTCGTCGGTGACGTGTTCGGCGCCCCGCTCGCGATGGAGGCGCTGATCGCCTTCTTCTTCGAGTCCACCTTCATCGGGCTGTGGATCTTCGGCTGGGACAAGCTGCCGAGGAAGATCCACGCCGCCTGCATGTGGATGGTGGCGCTGGGCACCGTGCTCTCGGGCTACTTCATCCTGGCCGCCAACTCCTGGATGCAGCACCCGGTCGGCTACGCGATCGACCCGGTCACCGGCAAGGCCCAACTGACCGACGTCGTACGGGTGCTGTTCCAGAACACCACCCTGGTGGTGGTCTTCCACACCCTGACCGCCGCGTTCCTCACCGGTGCGGCCTTCGTCGTCGGCATCGCCTCCTTCCACCTCTGGAAGGCCAAGCGCAAGCCGGAAACCGCCGACCCGAAGAAGACCGCCGCGATGCGCACCTCGCTGCGGCTCGGCCTGGTGCTCGCGGTGATCTTCGGCGCCGGCACCGCGCTCAGCGGCGACACCCTGGGCAAGGTCATGTTCGAGCAGCAGCCGATGAAGATGGCCGCCGCCGAGGCGCTCTGGGAGACCCAGGCGCCGGCGCCGTTCTCGGTGTTCGCCGTCGGTGACGTCAGCAAGGGCCACAACTCGGTCGCCCTGGAGATCCCCGGAATACTGTCCTTCCTCGCCCACAACGACTTCAGCTCGTCCGTCCCCGGCATCAACGACACCGCCGCCGCCGAAGCCGCCCAGCACGGCGGCGACCCCAAGGACTACATCCCGAGCATCTTCGTCACCTACTGGGGCTTCCGCCTCATGATCGGCTTCGGGATGACCTCCTTCGTGGCCGGCCTGATCGGCCTCTGGACCACCCGGAAGAAGCTCTTCCTGCACCCCGAGTTCCGCACCGGCGAGACCGAGGTGCCCCGGCTGATGCTCACCCCCAGGCGCGAGCTGGGGCCGCAGCTGACCAAGTGGAGCTGGCGGATCGGCATCCTGACCATGGGCTTCCCGCTGATCGCCAACAGCTTCGGCTGGATCTTCACCGAGATGGGCCGTCAGCCCTGGGCCGTCTTCGGCCTGATGACCACGGCCAGCGCGGTCTCCCCCAACGTCGGCGTCGGCACCCAGATCGGGGCGCTGGCGACCTTCACCACGCTGTACGCGATCCTGGCGGTCATCGAGGTCCGGCTGCTGGTCAAGTACGCCAAGGCCGGCCCGGTGGTGACCGAGCAGCCGCCCACCAAGGACCCGTCCCTGCGCGGACCGTCCTCGGACGAGGACGCCGACAAGCCGCTCGCCTTCGCCTACTGAGGCGCCGGGACCACTGGGGAACTGAGGATCTGACATGCAACTCCACGACGTCTGGTTCGTGCTGATCGCGGTCCTGTGGATCGGCTACTTCTTCCTGGAGGGCTTCGACTTCGGGATCGGCGTGCTGCTCAAGCCGCTGGCCCGGAACACCGCCGAGCGGCGGGTGCTGATCAACACCATCGGCCCGGTCTGGGACGGCAACGAGGTCTGGCTGCTGACCGCCGGAGGCGCCACCTTCGCGGCCTTCCCGGACTGGTACGCGACGCTCTTCAGCGGCTTCTACATCCCGCTGCTGGTCATCCTGGTCTGCCTGATCATCCGCGGCGTGGCCTTCGAGTACCGGCACAAGCGCGACGGCGAGCGCTGGCAGCGGAACTGGGAGGAGGCCCTCTTCTGGACCTCCCTCCTGCCGGCCTTCCTGTGGGGCGTGGCCTTCGCCAACATCGTGCGCGGCGTGGACATCGACGCGCAGAAGAACTACACCGGCACCCTCTGGGACCTGCTCAACCCGTACGCGCTGCTCGGCGGCCTGGTGACGCTCGCCCTGTTCACCTTCCACGGCTCGGTGTTCGCCGTGCTCAAGACGGTCGGCGAGATCCGGGAGCGGGCCCGCCGGGCCGCGCTGCTGTCCGGGCTGGCGACCGCCGTGCTGGCGCTGGTCTTCCTGGTCTGGACCCAGGCCGACCACGGCAACGGCCGCAGCCTCGCCGCGATGGTCGTCGCGGTGGTCGCCCTGCTCGGCGCGCTGGCGGCGAACCAGCTGCGCCGCGAGGGCTGGGCGTTCTCGCTCTCCGGGCTGACCATCGTGGCCGCGGTCGGGATGCTCTTCCTGGCGCTCTTCCCGGACGTCATGCCCTCCACCCTCGACCCGGAGTGGAGCCTGACCGTCAGCAACGCGGCGTCCTCGCCGTACACGCTGAAGGTGATGACCATCGTGGCGGCGATCTTCACCCCGCTGGTGATGCTCTACCAGGGCTGGACCTACTGGGTGTTCCGCAAGCGGATCGGCGTCCAGCACATCCCCGGGCACGACCCGGCCGCCCAGCTCGACCAGGCCTGACGCCGTGAAGCCGGTCGACCCCCGACTCCTCGGGTACGCCCGCACCACCAGGGCCTTCCTCGCCGGATCCGTGCTGCTCGGCGCGGTCGGCGCGGCCCTGGTGGTCGCCCAGGCGAGTCTGATCGCCGAGATCGTCGTCCGCGCCTTCCAGCGCGGGGCGACGCTCGGCGAACTGACCGCGCCACTGCTGCTGCTCGCCCTGACGGCGGTCGGGCGCGGGCTGGTCGGCTGGCTCACCGAGCTCACCGCGCACCGCTCCGTCGCCCGGGTGAAGTCCACCCTGCGGCGCCGGCTGCTCGACCACGCCACCGCGCTCGGGCCGTCCTACCTGGCGGGCCGGCGCACCGGCGAACTCACCACCCTCGCCACCCGCGGCATCGACGCGCTGGACGACTACTTCGCCCGCTACCTGCCGCAGTTGGCTCTGGCCGTGGTCGTCCCGGTGATCGTATTGCTGCGGATCGTCGGCGCCGACTTCACCTCGGCCGCGGTCATCGCCGGGACGCTGCCGCTGATCCCGCTGTTCATGGTGCTGATCGGGATGGCCACCCAGTCCCGGATGGACCGGCAGTGGAACACCCTGGCCCGGCTCTCCCACCACTTCCTCGACGTGGTCGCGGGACTGCCCACCCTCAAGGTGTTCAACCGGGCCCGCACCCAGGCCGCCACGATCGCCCGGATCACCGCCGACTACCGCCGGGCCACCCTGCGCACCCTGCGGATCGCCTTCGTCTCCTCCTTCACCCTGGAACTGCTCTCCACGCTGTCCGTCGCGCTGGTCGCCGTCACCGTCGGCTTCCGGCTGGTGGACGGCACGCTCGACCTGGAGACCGGGCTGCTGATCCTGGTGCTCGCCCCCGAGGTGTACTTCCCGATCCGCCAGGTCGGCGCGCTCTACCACTCCAGCGTCGAGGGACTGACCGCCGCCGACGAGCTGTTCCAGGTGCTGGAGACCCCGCTGCCCGCCGCCGGCACCGTCCCGGCGCCCGACCTCGCGGGTGCCGTGATCACCGCCGAGGGCCTGGTCGTCCGGCACCCCGGGCGCACCGAGCCCGCGCTGGACGGCGCCGGGCTGACCCTGTACCCGGGCTCCGGCACGGCGCTCACCGGCCCCAGCGGCGCCGGGAAGTCCACCCTGCTGGCCGTCCTGCTGGGCCTCACCGCCCCCGACGAGGGCACCGTCCGGATCACCGCCGCCGACGGCCGCCGGTACGACCTGGCCGAGCTGGACCCGGGGAGCTGGCGGCGGCAGATCGCCTGGGTGCCCCAGCACCCCCACCTCTTCGCCGGGACGGTCGCCGAGAACCTGCGGCTCTACCGGCCGGAGGCCACCGACGAGCAGCTGTGGACGGCGCTGCGGGCCGCGCACGCGCTCGACTTCGTGACCGACCTGGCGGCCGTCCTGGGGGAGGACGGCGCCGGGCTCTCCGCCGGACAGCGCCAGCGCCTCGCCCTGGCCCGGGTGCTGCTCGCCGAGGACCGGCCGCTGGTGCTGCTGGACGAGCCGACCGCCAACCTGGACGGCGCCTCCGAGGCGGCCGTGGTGGACGCCGTCCGGGCGCTCACCGGGGACCCGGCGCGCACCGTGCTGGTGGTCGCGCACCGGCCGGCCCTGCTGGCCGCCGCCGACCGGCGGGTACGGCTGGCGGGACCGCCCGCCCTCCCGGCCGCCGAACCGGTCGCCCCGCTCGCCCACAGCGGCAGGCCCACCCCGGCCCCCGCCGCGGCCGAGGAGCCCGGCGCCGAGGGCGGCACCACCCCCAGGCTGGCGCTCGCGATCCTGCTCGGGGCGCTCGCCCTGGGCTGCGCCGTCGCGCTGATGGCCACCTCCGGCTACCTGATCTCCCGGGCCTCCCAGATGCCGCCGGTGCTCTACCTGATGATGGCGGTCACGTCCGTCCGGGCCTTCGGCATCGGCCGCAGCGTCTTCCGCTACGCCGAGCGGCTGGTCTCCCACGACGCGGTGCTGCGCACCCTCGGTACCCTGCGGGCCGCCGTGTACCGCCGGCTGAGCGCGCTCGCCCCGGCCGGACTGCCCGCCTTCCGCCGCGGCGACCTGCTCTCCCGGCTGGTCGCCGACGTGGACGCGGTCCAGGACCACTACCTGCGCTGGCGGCTGCCGGCCGCGGTGGCCGGGCTGGTCGCGCTGGCCTCGACGGCGGCGATGGCCGCCTTCCTGCCGGCCGCCGGGCTGGTGCTCGGCCTCGGGCTGCTGCTCGCGGGCGCGCTGGTGCCCGCGCTGGCCGCCCGCTGGTCGGCCGGCGCGGAGCGGCGCCAGGCGCCGGCGCGCGGGCGGCTGGCCACCACCGTGGTGGACGCCCTCACCGGTACGGCCGAGCTCACCGTGGCCGGTGCGCTGCCCGGCCGGCTGGCCGCGGTCCGCGCGGCCGACACCGCGCTGACCCGGCTGGCCGCCCGCTCGGCCGCCACCACGGCGCTCGGCACCGGTCTGATCGCCCTGCTCACCGGACTGACCGTGACCGCCGCGGCCGCCGTCGGCGTCCAGGGCGTGCGCGACGGGGTGCTGGCGCCGGTCTGCCTGGCCGTGGTGGTGCTGACCCCGCTGGCCGCCTTCGAGGCCGTCACCGGGATGCCGCTCGCCGTCCAGGCCCGCCAGCGCAGCCGCGCCGCGCGGGCCCGGCTGGACGAGGTGCTGAACGCTCCGGAGCCGGTCACCGAGCCCGCCGAGCCGCTGGCGCTGCCCGAGCGGCCGCTGCCCGTCGCGGTGCGCGGGCTGACCGTCCGGCACCCCGGGCAGCCGGTGGACGCGCTCACCGGAGTGGACCTGGACCTCGCGGCCGGCCGCCGGATCGCCGTGGTCGGCCCGTCCGGCTCCGGCAAGACCACCCTCGCCCAGGCGCTGCTGCGCTTCCTGGAGCCGAGCGCCGGGACGGTGCGGTTCGCCGACGGAACGGCCGGGGCCGTGGACGCGAGCGCGCTGTCGGGTGAGTCCGTCCGCCGGGTGATCGGGCTCTGCGCCCAGGACGCCCACGTCTTCGACAGCTCGCTGCGGGAGAACCTGCGGCTGGCCCGCCCGGGGGCGGGGGAGGAGGAGCTGCGCGCCGCCCTGGCCGCCGCCCGGCTGCTGGAGTGGACCGAGGGACTGCCGGACGGCCTGGACACCATGGTCGGCGAGCACGGCGCCCGGCTCTCCGGCGGCCAGCGCCGGCGTCTCGCGCTCGCCCGGGCGCTGCTCGCGGACTTCCCCGTGCTGGTCCTGGACGAGCCCGCCGAGCACCTCGACCTGCCCACCGCCGACGCCCTGACCGCCGACCTGCTGGCCGCCACCGAGGGCCGCAGCACGGTGCTGATCACCCACCGGCTGGCCGGGCTGGACGACGCCACGGTGGACGAGGTGCTGGTGCTGGACGGCGGCCGGGTGGCGGAGCGGGGCCGCTGGTCGGAGCTGGTCGCCGACCCGGACGGGCGGCTGCACGCGATGTGGCGGCGGGAGCGGGAGGCGGACGGGCTGCTCGAACCGGTGGGCTGACGGCCGTACGGCGGCCGGCGGTACCGCCCGCCGGGCGCCGCTGCCGGGCCGCCGGCGGGCCGCCGTCGGGCCGGGCCCGCACCGGCCTCGCGCGTCCGTCGCGCCGTCCTTCGTCTGAAAAGCGTACAAACTAGGCTTTCTTCATGGACCCCACGCCGGACCTCCCCGAGGCCACTGCCGAGCCGACACCCCATCGGGTGCCCGAGATCGCCTCGCTCGGACTGGACACGCTGGTCACCGAGGTCGCCGAACGCCTGCAGTCGGCCGCCGCGGTCACCGACCGGATGCAGCGGCTGCTGGAGGCGGTGGTCTCCATCGGGGCCGGACTGGACCTGCACGCCACCCTGCACCGGATCGCCATGGGCGCGGCCGAGCTGGTCGACGCCCGGTACGCGGCACTCGGCGTGATCGCCCCCGGCGGCACCGGCCTGGCCGACTTCATCCACGTCGGGATCGACGACGGGACCGCCGCCGAGATCGGCGAACTGCCCGCCGGCCGGGGCATCCTCGGCGCGCTGATCGACCGCCCCGAGCCGCTGCGGCTGGCCGACCTGCGCGCCGACCCGCGCTCCTCCGGCTTCCCGCCGCACCACCCGTGCATGAGGACCTTCCTGGGCGTGCCGATCAGGGTCCGGGCGGAGGTGTTCGGCAACCTCTACCTCACCGAGAAGAAGGGCGGCGGCGCCTTCACCCCCGAGGACGAACAGGTGGTGCACGCCCTCGCCGCCGCGGCCGGCGTGGCCATCGAGAACTCCCGGCTGTACGAGGAGGGGCGGCGCCGAGAGCGCTGGATCGCCGGCGCCGCCGCCGTCGCCACCGCCCTGCTCTCCGCCGAGCAGGCCGAGAGCGCGCTGACCGTCGCGGCCGAGCAGGTCCGGGAGCTGGCGGACGCCGCGCTCGGCATGATCCTGCTGCCGACCGGCCCGGAGGGCGGCGGCGAGGGCGACGGGCAGATGCGGGTCGCGCACGCCTCCGGCGAACTGGCCGAGTACGTCCGCGGCGAACTGCTGCCCAGGGAGAGCTTCGCGGCGCGGCTGCTCGCCGGGGAGAGCGTCTACCTGGACGACATGTCCAGCGACCCGACGGTGGTGATCCGGCTCGCCCGCCGCTTCGGCCCGTCCATGGCCGTGCCGATGGTCGCCGCCGGGCGGGTGCTCGGCGGGCTCTGCGTCTGGCGCCCCACCGGCGCGGTGCCGTTCACCGACAGCGAGAAGCAGCTCGCCGAGACCTTCGCCTCGCAGGCCGCGCTGGCCCTGCGGCTCGCCGAGGGCCAGCGCGACCAGCAGCGCCTGGCCGTCTTCCAGGACCGCGACCGGATCGCCCGCGACCTGCACGACCTGGTGATCCAGCGGCTGTTCGCCACCGGGATGATGCTGGAGAGCGCCGCCCGGCGGGCGATCGTCCCCGAGGTGAAGGTCGGCATCGGCAAGGCGGTGGACGAGCTGGACGCCACCATCCAGGAGGTCCGCACCACCATCTACGCCCTCCAGCACGACAACCACGGCGACGCCCCGGACACCCTGCGCACCCGGGTGCTGCGGGAGGCCAGCCAGGCCGCGGCCGCGCTCGGGTTCAAGCCCTCGGTGAGCTTCGTCGGGCCGGTGGAGAGCCTGGTCGGCGAGAAGACCGGCCGTCAACTGCTGGCCGCGCTGCGCGAGATGCTCTCCAACACGGCCCGGCACGCGCGGGCCTCCCGGGTCGGCGTGGAGATCGACGCGACCAGCCACCTGGACGAGGACGGGCGGCCGATGGGCGGCGACCCGGAGTCGCTGGACCGGGGCGGGCGGCCCGGTGTGCTGCTCACCGTGACCGACGACGGGGTGGGCATCCCGGCGGGCGGCCGGCGCAGCGGGCTGCTCAACCTCACCCGGCGCGCCGAGGCGCTCGGCGGCGACGCCTGGCACGAGAGCGGGCCGTACCGCAAGGGGACGATGGTGCGCTGGACCGCCCGGCTCTGACCGTTTCCGGTCGGTCCCCGACCGGTTCCCGGCTGTTCGCGGTGCGTCTGCGGGCCGGTTGCCGACCAGGACGGATGAAAGTTAAACGAGAGAGAACTTCCGGGCCAACAGCGCAAGTTGTGAACGTTCTGGGCTTTCGGCGCCTCCGTGTGCACACATAGCTTTGCTCCCGCTCGGAGGGGAATCCGGAGGGCAACCGGACGGAGGGGGCAGTGAACGCTGCCGGCCGCGGCTACACCGCAGCAGGGGCAAGTCGAGGGGGTTTCCGCGCCGAACGGGCGGCGGACGGGCGCTACCGCTGGCAACTGAAGGCGCCCAACGGACGGGTGGTCGCGATCACCCCGGCCGCGTTCGAGACGGTGGGCGAGGCCGAGCGGGGCTTCGACGGACTGCGCGCCACGGCGGGCGACCTCACCGCGCGGATCACCCACGTACGGGAGGGCATCGGCTGGATCTGGGTCGTCCCGAGTTCACGGGCCTTCCCCGAGGTGCGCTCCAGCCGCGCGTACGAGCGGTACGCGACCTGCCAGAACGCCTTCCGGCGGTTCGTGGTGCTGCTCGCCAAGCAGCCGCCCCGCGAACTCCCGGAGCCCGCGGTGCCGTTGAGACGCACCGATGGCCGCTGAACGGCGCGGTCCGCGGCTGCTGACCGTGCCGGCGGCCGACCGCTGTCTCGGCTGGGTGCTGCGGGCCGCCAACGGGCGGCCGCTCGGGGTCGGCGTGCGGAGCTACCGGAGCGAGGAGGAACTCGCCGAGGCCGTACGGGTGTTGCTGATCGAACGGGCCGCGCTGCGGTGTTCGGTCGGGCAGTCCGAGGGGCGTCAGTGGGTCTGGGCCGCCTACCTGCCGGTGCGCAGC
The DNA here is from genome assembly GCF_040636595.1 of Kitasatospora sp. NPDC036755. Classification (NCBI taxonomy): domain Bacteria; kingdom Bacillati; phylum Actinomycetota; class Actinomycetes; order Kitasatosporales; family Streptomycetaceae; genus Kitasatospora; species Kitasatospora sp. NPDC036755. The sequence goes on along the minus strand of NZ_JBEZUT010000169.1, from coordinate 4,950 downwards.
ACCCGGCCGGGCACGGCCGACGCCGTTCCGGTCGCCCGCAGTGCGCGGGGGTACCTGCGGCGGGACCAGTGCCAGGCGGGGATCGAGGGGTTCCTGGCCGGACTGCAGTGGGTGGGGCAGGAGTTGCGGCGGTCCGGGCGGGACGGCCGCCGGCCCCTCTGACCGTCCGGAACCATGACGGTCCGTCGTTCGACGGACCGTCATGTCGGCGTTCCCGGAGGGGGTGGCTCCGCTCCGGTCCCGGTCCGTGCAGTTCCGGTGAAGGACAGGTTTCCGGCAACACCCCGAGCAGCCTCCTGGAGAAGAACGTCGACCGGCTTCGGAGACCGGGCAGTGCCCCTGTCACGTGCACGCTGACCAGTGGCTAAACCTCGCTGAACCGATGAGTCGACATTCCCCGGCGGGACTCGACCTCTCTTCCGGCGGAACCTCCCCGGCGGACAGGATCGGCACTGCCGGCGAGGCCGCAGCGGACGCGGCCACACGGCCCCGAACTCCCCAACGGAGTGCGGGTTCACGCGATGTACGTCTCTCCCCCGGAGGAAGAGGAACATGCGTAAGACCGCTGCCAAGCTGCTCACCGTCGCCGCCCTGGCGACCTCCCTCGCGACCGTCGCGGGCGGCACCGCCGTCGCCGACCCGGCCGCCGGCGTGACCCCCCGCGCCATCGACTTCGCGGGCACCGGTTCGGACACCACCCAGGCCGTGCTGAACCAGCTCGCCGCCGACTACAACGCGTCGCTGACCGACCCGAACGCCCCCCGCGTCTACAGCTGGGACGCGACCCCGACCGGCACCACCATCACCCCGAAGGCCGGCGCCGCCACGATCGCCCGCCCGAACGGCTCCGGTGCCGGCATCAAGGCGCTGACCACCTACACCAACACCACGGTGGACTTCGCCCGCTCCTCGCGCGGCCCGCAGTCCTCCGACCCGACGACCGACGACTTCGTGAGCTTCGCCAAGGACGCCGTCGCCTGGGCCGCCCCGGCCACCGGCAACGCCCCGGCGAACCTGAGCACCGCGAACCTGAAGGACATCTACACCTGCGCGGTCACCACCTGGAACCAGATCGACCCGGCGCTGCCGAACGCCACCATCAAGCCCTTCCTGCCGCAGTCCGACTCGGGCACCCGCTCGTTCTTCCTGACCACCATCGGTGGCGGCGTCGCGGTCACCCCCGGTGCCTGCGTCACCAGCGGCACCCAGGAGAACCAGGGCAGCGACACGGCCCTGGCCGACGTCAACGCGCTGGTCCCCTACTCCGTGGCCCACTACATCGGCCAGGTCTACTACGGCAAGGGCACCGGAGCCGACGTCCAGGGCCCGCTGACCATCCGCAACGTCGACGGCGTCACCGGCGGCCCGGTGGACACCACCCTCAAGCAGATCAGCGGCAACTTCGCGGCCACCCCGTACGCCCGTGTGGTCTACAACGTCTTCCGCGACTCCGAGTGGACCTCGAACGCCACCCTGCGCGCCATCTTCGGCAAGGGCGGCTGGATCTGCACCAACGGCGCCAGCGACATCAAGAGCTTCGGCTTCCTGCCGCTGTCCTCCTTCGCCTGCGGCTCCGTCACCCACTCCTGAGCCACCCCGCACCACACCGGCGGCCGCGGGGCCTCGCCCCGCGGCCGCCGGGCCACTCTCCTGGATCGCCTGCGGCCGCAGCCCCCGCTCCTGAGCCCTCCCGTACCACCAGCACCTCACCTCTCCCTCTCCCAAGGAGTCCAGCATGTCCCGCATCAGCGCCCGCCTGGCCGCGACCGGTGCCGCCGTCGTCCTCTCCCTGACCGCGGTGAGCGGTGCCGCCGTCGCCGACACGGCCACCACGCCGGCCGCCGGCCAGGCCGTGATCACCACGGACGTCGACTTCCTGACGAACGCCGCGCTCAACGGCATCGTGGTCATCCCGCTCCAGCCCGCGAACCCGGCGTACGACCAGACCGCGGGCCTCACCGTGACGCTCCCGGTGACCGGCGGCGCTGCGAACATCCCCTCCTTCTACGGCGACGTGCAGTTCGGCGGCGGCCTGCTCTTCCTGAACCTGAAGACCGGCAAGAGCGTGACCTTCAAGCAGCTCGACTTCTCGGTCGACAACGGCTACTTCACCGCGGTGCCGAACGGCTCGACCACCCCCGTCCCGCTGCTTGACCCGTCCGGCGACAACGTGATCACCCGCAGCGGCCTCACCCAGAACCTGACATCCTCCAGCTTCGAGGTGGACGCGGCGGGCGCGCAGTACCTGGATACCAAGCTGGGCACCGGCTACTTCACCGCCGGCCAGAAGATCGGCAAGCTCGCGCTGTCCTACACCCCGGCGCACTGAGCCACCCGGTACCGCCCGCGCGGTACCGGACCGCAGGTCGGCGGGCCCGCGCCTCGGCGTGGGCCCGCCCGTTTGCGGAGTTCCCAACTCCGGTACGGAGTCGTCGCGTTGTGGTCTCGTACATCTGGCCGACCGGATCCCGCCATGTCCGGCTGGCCGAATAGTACGCACGGAATCGTCCGTCCCCAGCGCGATCGACGCCCTCGCGCCGCCTCCCTCGGCGGCCCGCATCTCCCGGAGGCCTCGCCATGAGAAACCCCGTACCCGAACCGAGAGGCCAAGGGGGGTGGCGCCGTCGACTACCGGCCCTGGCACTCGTCAAGGCCGTGGTGGCGGCGCTCGCCGTGATTCCGATCGGGTTGGGCGCGGCGCCGCAGGCGCATGCCGACTCGGCGGTGACGGTTCCGGGCCCGAAGGTCTGGATTCCGGCCACCAAGAAGTACGGCCAGCCGGGAAGCGTGACCGTCTCCCAGACGGCCAACCTGACCAACCAGGTGCTCCAGGTCTCCTGGAGCGGCTTCACCCCGACCGTCTTCCTGGGCTCCAACGCCCCGGCCCCGACGGCGCAGCCGCTGTCGACCCACATCCTCTACGCGGTGCGGATCTACCAGTGCCGCGGCACCGACCCGGCGGTGACGGACTGTTACGGCAGCACCCTCTACGGCGGCGACGCGACGAAGGGCTTCGAGCAGCCGCCCCGGCCGACGCGCACGGAGACCCCGGAGTGGCCCACCAACCAGGTGATCGCCGCGACCGGCCCGGACGGCTCGGGCACCGCCTCGATCGAGGTGTGGAGCTCCAAGGAGAGCTCCACGCTGGGCTGTGACGCGACCCACCCCTGCTCCCTGGTGGTCGAGCCGAACTACGGCGGCGACCCGCTGGACCTCTACCAGGTCCTCGACGGCAAGGCCGACTGCGAGTTCCACGACCTGGACACCGACCCGGACGGCTACACCGCCGCCGACGGGATCATGACCCCCGGCAACCAGAACTGGAAGACGGGCAACCGGACCAGCGAGCAGTGCGCCTGGCAGCACCGGACCGTGGTCCCGCTCTCCTTCGCCCCCACGCCGGACTCCTGCGCGGCGAGCAGCCAGGCCTTCGGCGCCGCCGGTCTGGAGATGGCCAACCGGGCCATGCAGCAGTGGCGGGCCGGCCTGTGCCTGGGCGAATCGCCGATGACCGTGGGCTACGTCCCGGCCGGCGGCGAGCCGCAGGCCCGCGCGGCGTTCCTGGCCGGCAGCGGCACCACCGAGGTCGCGCTGACGGCGCGGCCCGACCGGTCGCCGCCCACCCGTCCGTACGTCTACGCCCCGCTCGCCACGACCGGCATCTCGGTCACGTACCTGATCGACGACCCGAAGACCGGCCGGCAGATCCGGGACATGAAGCTGAACGCCCGGCTGGTGGCCAAACTGCTCACCCAGTCCTACGCCTCACCGGGAACGAGCATCCCCTCCGTGGCCGGCAACCCGACCTGCCTCTTCACCGACCCCGAGTTCAAGCAGCTGAACCCGGAGACGGCGGCCAACGGGATCCACTGGCCGACGAGCTGCGGCGGCACCCTGACGATCTACCCGGGCGTCCCCGGCGGCACCACCGACTTCACCTACCAGCTGACCTCGTGGTTCGCCGCCGATCCGGACGCGAGCCGCTTCCTCGACGGTGAGCCGGACCCGTGGGGCATGCGCGTCGACACCTTCTACCTGAAGCCGCGGTTCGCCGGCTACCCGGCGGAGGCGTTCCAGACCCAGGACTTCTCCGGGCCCGCCCAGGGCAGCGCGGGCGTCGACTTCCAGCACTGGAAGCAGTACGAGTGGAACCCCTCGCTCGACGGTCTCGGGCGGGTGGCGCGCAACCTGATGCAGTACCAGCCCAACTGCCAGCAGCCGAACACCGAGTCCGACGGCAGCCACAAGGCCTGCCCCGCGCAGATCCCCGGCCAGCGCGCGCTGCTCGCCATCATGGACACCGCGCAGGCCAAGGCCTTCTCGCTGCCCGAGGCCGCGCTGGGCAACCCGGCCGGCTCCTTCGTGGCGCCGGGCACGGCCGGCTTCCAGGCCGCCGTCGCCGACATGCCGACCGACGCCGCCACCGGGGTCCAGCAGCTGCCCTACGGCACGCCGGACACCGCGTTCTCCCGCGACCAGCGGGCGTACCCGCTGACCGCCGTGCAGTACGCGATGGTGCCGACCGGCGGCGTGTCCGCCGAGAAGGCCGCCTCGATCGCGCAGTTCCTCAAGTCGGTGACCACCGACGGCCAGACCTACGGCCTCGCGCCGGGCCAGCTGACCCAGGGCTACCTCGCCCTGACCGGCGCCCAGCGCCAGCAGGCCCAGGAGGCCGTGCAGCACGTCGCCGCGCAGGACGGCAAGCTGCCCGGCAACCAGACCGCCCCGCCGCCCGGCGGTGAGCCCGGCACCCCGGAGAACGGGAACGGTTCCTCCGGATCCGGCGGCACCGGCGAGGGCGTCACCCCGGTGAGCGGCTCCGGCACCGGCGGCACCACCGCGGACGGCAACTCCGGCGGCACCGGCTTCGGCTCCTCCGACGGCCTGTCCGGCGGCGGCCTGTCCGGCACCGGCTCCACCGGGACCGGCACGGCCGGCGGCGCCGCGGCG
>NZ_JBEZUT010000168.1:0-19010 GCF_040636595.1 Kitasatospora sp. NPDC036755 | reverse complement strand
GCAGCACAGCCCACCCCCACAGACAGCCAACCCACCCCAACCAGCAGGAACCAACCGCCCCCACACCCACCCCGAACGACTTCGCCAGCAGAGTCTCCAGGCGCAGTTCCTCGCTCATCAGCTCGCTCTCCCGCAGCAGCGAGTCCTCCAGCGCGTCCGCGAGCCCGGCGAGGTCCGGCAGCCGGTGGGAGTCCTCCCGGAAGGCGCCCAGCAGCACCGAGACCGCCCCGACGGCGTGCAGCCCCTTGCCCCGTACGTCGGCGATCAGCCCGCGCACGCCGTACGGGGTGGTCTGCAGCGCGTACGCGTCCCCGCCGATCAGCGCCTCGTCCTGGGCGGCCCGGTAACAGGCCGCGACCGACAGCCGCCCCACCCGCGCGGGCGGCTCCGGCAGCACCGCCCGCTGCGCCGCCTCCGCCACCGACCGCACCCGCTCCAGCCGCCGCCCGTGCCGGGCCACCACGCGGTTCACCGCGACCCCGAGCAGCGCCGCGAACACCGTGTTCGCCAGCTCCAGGTATCCGGCGCCGGTCCCGATCGACCCGTCCCGGGTGGACAGCACCAGGATCCCGAGCACGACGGCCACCCCGACCGCGACGGTGTCCCGCAGCGCCAGCAGCGCACCCGCCAGCACGGCGGCGGCCGCCAGCATCGGATCGCCCCAGTAGTCGGTCGGATCCAGCGCGTTCCACACCAGCCCGCCGGCCGCCAGCAACCACGGCGCGACCCGCACGTACGGCGGCCACTGCACGGACCTCGGGGCCATCGGCGACCTGGCTTCCGTCTCACCACCATCCGGAAGGACTCCTTCCGATCGTAGCCACCGGCCCCCGGAGCCCGCACGGCGGCCGAGCACCCGGCCGAGGTGCGGGCCGGCTCACCCCCCGACGGTGAACCGCCCCGCGCCGGACCCCGTCAGCAGCCCCTGCGGGATCCGGCGCCCGTAGGCCACCAGCAGCAGGTGCTCCGCCCGTCCCTCCACGGTCGCCTGCCCCTCGCCGTACGACCAGGCGGTGTCCGTCGCCATCAGCCGGAGGCCGTCCAGCTCGGCCCCGAAGAAGCGCAGACCGCGCGGGGTGAGGGCGGTCAGCAGGGCGCGCACCCGGGGCAGCGGGAGCCGGGTAGGCAGGCCGAGCGCCACGGTGACGTCGAGACCGTGGACGGCGTCGTGGGCGAGGGCCGCGATCCGGCCACCGACGGGCGGGCGCCAGGGGTGGTCGGCGTGGTCGGCCAGGGCGGCGACGAGTTCGCGCTCGCCCATGGCGGCGGCGTCGCGGCGGGCGATCCGGTCGGCCATGCGGTGGACGTTGCCGCCGGAGCGGGCCAGTTCGAGGACGGTGCGCGCCGTCGAGTGCCGGAAGCCGGTGCTCATGTGCGCGGCCACCTCACGTACCCGCCAACCCCCGCACAGCGAAGGCGAGTTCCACTGCTCCGGAGTGAGGGAGGCGAACACCCCGGCGAGTTCACGGCGCTCGGCCGCGATCTGCTCGCGGATCCAGTGGATCCGCTCGGTGTCCCGGCCCCGCCCGGTGTCCCGGTCCTGCCCGGTGTGGCGGTCCTGCCCGGTGTGGCGGTCCTGCCCGGTGTACTGGTTCTGCGGCGCGGTTTCCATGCGTCCAGCCTGCGGCCGGAACCGTACGCCCGTCCAAGGCCGGGAAGTTCTGACACCTATGATCGGGAGTTATGGAACTGCGGCAGCTCCGGTACTTCGTCACCGTCGCCCAGCAGGGCAGCTTCACCCGGGCCGCACGGCTGCTGCACCTGACCCAGCCCGGGGTGAGCTCCCAGATCCGGCAGCTGGAGCGGGAGCTGGGCCACCGGCTGCTCGACCGATCGGGCCGCACCGTACGGCTCACGCCCGCCGGTGAGGCGGTGCTGCCGCACGCCCGGGCCGCGCTCGCCTCCGCGGCCGCGGTCCGCAGCACGGCCCAGGAGTTCGACGGGCTGCGGCGCGGGCACGTGCGGCTGGGCATGGTCGCCGGGGCGGCCCTGACTCCGCCGTCCGCGCTGGGGACCTTCCCCGGGCTCGCCACGACCCTCGCGGCGTTCCGCCAGGAGCACCCCTGCGTCGACTTCTCGCTCACCGAGGACACCACCGCACGGATGCTCTCCGCCCTGCGCGACGGCCGGCTGGACCTCGCCGTCCTCGGCCTGCCCACCCCGGCGAGCGGACGGGAGGGGGACGACGGCTGGTCGTCGCTGGCCGGGCTCGCGCTGCACACGGTGCTGGAGGTTCCGCTGGTCGCGGCCTGCGCGGTGGACCACCCGCTCGCGGAAGGCGCGGGCACGGACTCGGGCGTGGGGACGGGCGCGGGCCCTTCCGGCGGCTCCGGCGACACCACCCCCGACCCCGACCCCGACCCCGACCCCGACCGGAGCGCTCTCCCACCCGGCGCTCTCCCACCCGGCGCCCTTCCGGTCTCACCGCTTCCGGTCTCGCCCCTTCCGGTCTCCGCGCTCCCGGTCTCCGCGCTCGCCGGGCACCCGCTGGTGAGCACCCCGCGCGGCACCGGCCTGCGCACCGCGCTGGAGCGCGCCCTGACCGAAGCCGGTGTCGAACCGGCGGTCGGTGTCGAGGCCGCCGCCCCACCGCAGTTGGCCGAGCTCGCCGCGCACGGTCTGGGTGTCGCCGTACTGCCGGACCCGGGCCCGCTGCCCGGCCTGCGCGTGCGCCCGCTCGTCGGCCCCGTCCCCCGGGTCCGGATCGCGCTCGCCTGGCCGACCGGGCAGCCCTGCACTGCGCCGACCGCCGCCCTGGTGGCCCACCTGCGGCAGGCCTACCCCGGGCCGTCGGCCGCTCAGGCTCCGGCCGGCACCGCCGCGCCGTCGGCGATGTGCAGCAGCCCGGCCGCACCGTCGAGGACCTCCCGGTCGAGCGGGAAGTAGCCCTGCCGCGGAACGGTGTCGGTACGCACCCGGCTGTCGGCCGGCAGCCCGGTGTCCGTCAACTCCCAGACCGCGGTGCGCTCCTGCAGGTGGGCCTCGTACGTGCCCGGCGCCGGTTCGGCCAGCCCGATCGCCGCGCTGCGCCCCAGGCTCCCGGCGACGAAGGCGTACCGGTCACCCAGCAGCGAGTCCAGGATCCGGCCGGCGCCGGTCCACCGGCAGTCCAGCTCGCCCAGCGCCCAGGCGCTCGGGTTCCGTTGCAGGTGCAGGTTGTGGGAGAAGACCAGGGTCGGTCCGCGCCGGGCCTCGATCGCGCGGATGTCGAGCAGGTTCTGCGCCATCAGCGCGTCCCGCACCCCGGACAGGGCGCCGATCCGTTCGCTCGGGGTGAGCCCGCGGACCGCCGCCCGGGCGTGGTAGCGCAGCAGGCCGATCCCCGCGGTCAGCCGGGCGCGGGTCTCGAACCACGCGGCGGGCGAGGTCGCGGCGATCAGTTCCGGTGCCCGCATGTGGAGTTGGAGGAGGAGGTCGTCGGCGAGGCAGCGCAGCCGCACGGCCCCGGCGGAGTCGCCCGGCGACTGCTCCGGGTCCAGCACCGCCTCCGTGCGGCTCCACCACTCGTCCTCGCCCGCCACCGCGGCGATGTCGAGGTCCGACCGCAGGTAGTCACGGGCGTGTTCGAGGTAGCGGCGCGGGCTGGGGGCCATGGTGGTCTCGGTCGGCAGGTCGAAGCCGTGACAGGCCAGTCGCTCGACGGGCGGCCGCTCCCGGTTGAACTCCCGCATCCAGGCGACGAGTCGGCGGTTGGGATCGAGTTCCCCGAAGCCGTGGGTGAAGCCGTCCCGCATCACCGGGTCGAGGGTGCCGACACCTTCCCGGACGTAGGCGTCCACCGCGAACGCGGCCACCCGGTCGGTCTCCAGGGCGATCGACCGGAAGCCCCGGTCGACCAGCCGGGCGAACAGCTCGTTGCGGACCCACCCGAAGGCCGGCTCCTGGTGCGTCGGCTCGCCGAGGCCCAGAAGCTCGCACGCCGGGGTGACGAAGTCATGCATGTCCTGGTTCATGGACCTCAAGCGTATCCTTGAAGGAACGGTTGAAACTTCGCCCACCGGCAAGGCCCTGCCGCCACCGAAAGCCTCAAACAGCCCCTGGACGACCGATCGGTTTCCGAAGGCTCTCCCCCGGACCGGAACGGGAGACGACCACCATGCGACCCGCCGACCTCGCACGCGAGCACGGCATCTCGACCCAGGCGATCCGCAACTACGAGCGCGACGGCTGCCTCCCGGCCGCCGAGCGCACCCCCACCGGGTACCGGATCTACACCGGGCTGCACGCGGCCGCCCTGCGCGCCTTCCTCGCCCTCGTCCCGGCCTTCGGACGCGCGACCGCCGGCGCGGTCATGACGGCCGTCCACGCCGACCGGCTCGACGACGCGCTCACCGAACTCGACCGCGGACACGCCCAGTTGCTGCGCGACCGGGAGACCCTCGCCACCGTCCGCGAGGCCGTCGGCCACCTCACCGGAGGCACCGCGGCCGGAACCGGCCTGCCCGCCCCGCCCGGGCCCCGCTCCGTCGGCGAGGTCGCGCACCGGCTCGGCGTCACCCCCGCGACCCTGCGGGCCTGGGAGGCCGCCGGAATCATCACCCCCGACCGGGACCGCACCACCGGCCACCGCCGCTACCTCCCGGCCGACGTCCGCGACGCCGAACTCGCCCACCTGCTCCGCCGGGGCGGCTACCTGCTGGACCACATCGCCACCGTGCTGCGGCAGATCCGCGCGGCGGGCGGCACCGGCGAGCCGGCCGCCGCCCTCGACGGCTGGCAGCAGCGGCTCACCGCGCGCGGCCTGGCGATGCTCACCGCCTCGGCCCGGCTCGACGACTACCTGACGCTGCGCTCCGAACCGCCCCGGCGGGCCTGATCCCGGCGCCCGAACCTCCTCGACGCGCTTGACCTCAAGGCCACTCGAGGTCCCAGAGTGGCCCGCATGGACACCGGAACCGCGACCCACGATCCCGCCGACGTCGCCGCCATCGAACAGGTGGTGGCCGCCGTCGAGCACGCCCAGCGCACCAAGGACCCCGACGCCTTCCTCGCCCTTTTCCACCCCGAGGCGCTCTGGACCACCGCCCACGGCAAGGTCCTCCTCGGCCTGGACGCCATCGCCGAGTTCACCCGCGCCGTCCTGCCCGCCGCGACCTGGGACGGCGAGGTCACGTACGAGCCCGTGCACATCCGCTTCCTCCGGCCCGACGTGGCCGCCGTCAAGGTCCGCCAGGTCTACGGCCCCGCGGGCGGCGGGTCGACGGACGATGGGTCGACGGACGGCGGCCCGGCGGACGGCGGGTCGCAGGGAACGCCGCTGTACGTCATGACCAGGCAGGACGACGGGCGGTGGCTGCTGCACGCCTGCCAGAACACCGGCGTGCTCGCCGGGTAGGCCGCCGTCCGCCGTCCGTCGTCCGCCGTCCGTCGCCCCGCCGCCCGGCAGGGCCGCCCCGTCCGCCCCGCCGCCCGGTCGTGCCGGGCGGCGTCACCGCCGCGGGCCGGGTTCAGACCCGGGTGAGACGGGTGACGCGGGCGGCGGTCCCGTCCGCGAGCGCGCCCGGCGGCTCCTGGTCCGGGCGTTCGGGGGCGGCGAGCAGGATGGAGCGCTGCAGCCTTCGCAGCGCCGCGGACGGCTCCATGCCCAACTCCCGTACCAGGGTGTTCCGCAGGCGCTGGTACGCCTCCAGTGCCTCGCCCCGGCGGCCGGAGCGGTGCAGCGCGATCATGTACTGGCCGTGCAGGCTCTCGTGGGTGCGGTAGCGGTCGACCAGGACGGTGAGTTCGGCCAGCAGCACCCGGTGCCGGCCCAGCCGCAGGTCCGCCTCGATCCGCTGGTCCAGCGCGCAGAGCCTGGTCTCCTCCAACCGCTTGGCCTCGACGGCGAGTTGGCCGCCGACCGGCACGTCGGCGAAGGCCGGACCGCGCCACAGCGCGAGCGCCTCGCCCAACTGGCGGGCGGCGAGCGGGAAGTCACTCCCGTCCATGGCGCGGTAGCCGCGCCCGGCGAGGCGGTCGAACTCCTGGAGGTCGACCAGCCCGCCGCCGCTGTTCAGCATGTAGCCGCCGGCCGAGGTGACCAGGACGTCCTTCGCGCAGGAGGCCCCCGGGCCGCCCTCGTTCCGGGCGAGCGCCCGATCGATGAGGTCCCGCAGTTGGAGCACGTACGTCTGCACGGTGGTGCGCGCACTGCGCGGCGGACGGCCGGACCAGAGTTCCTCGGCGAGGACGCTCGCCGGAACCACCTGGTCGGCCCGTAACGCCAGTAGTGCGAGCACCTGTCGAGGCTTCGGCGCCGACGGCACCACCGACACCCCGCACAGTCGGACCTCCAAGGACCCCAGCACCCGGATCTCCACGACGACCACCCCACATCCAGACGGATCGGCGGCCCCGACGGCCGCCGGCCGGGCGGGTGCTCCGCTGCTCACCGTCCGCGTGGATCCATCGGAAGGTCGATCGAGCACCCGACGCCTATCCAAAAACAGGACAGACGGTTTGTCAATACAAAACCGACTGCGCTGTTTGTTTTTGGGCGGAGCACTAGCGCGAGGACGGGACACCGAACCGCCCGTCCGACCTCGAATCGCCCGGCGGGGCCCGCGAACCGGAGTCAGGAGCCGTCCGGCGCCGACGCCTCGCCCGGGGCCGGCACCTCGACCGCACCCGCCTCCGCCGCCCGGGCCGCCGCCAGTTCCGCGACCACCCGACCGCCCCGGTCCGCCGCGAGGTCGAGCGTGGCCAGCACCCCGGGCACCGCGATGGCGGGCATCAGATGCTGGTACAGCGCGGCGATCCGGCGCTCGAGGTCCGCCCGGCCGGACATCTTCTGGGACTGGATCTGCACCCCGGCCCAGGCCCCGGTGACCAGCCGCGCCGTCTCGGCGGGCACCACCTGGGGCAGCAGCTCCCCGCGCCGGCCGGCCGCCTCCAGCGCACTCTCGGCCCGCCGGGCCCAACCGGGCCCCGCGCCGCCGCCGAATTCGCCGAACACGTCCTGGCCGAGCGAGAGCCGCGCCCCCGCGCTCAGTACCGGGTCGCGCGGCATGAGGTGGGCGACCACCATCCCGAGGTCCACGAACTCCTGGAGCTTGCAGTGGCGTTCGGGAATCTCGTCACGGCCGAACTGCTCCTCGACGACGCCCTGGGCGAGCTCCCGCTTGGAGGCGAAGTGGAAGTACACCGCGCCGCGGGTCACCCCGGCGCGTGCCACCACCTCGCCGATGGTCGCCCGCTCGTACCCGCACTCGTCGAAGACCGACGCCGCCGCCTCCAGGATCAGCCGACGCGTCCGGACGGCCCGCTCCTGCCTCACCACCGCAACCACCCCACCCGAAACGCTTGGCAAAGAAAACCAAACACCCCGTATCTTACCCGGCGCAGCCGACGAAGATCCTTGTCTCGCGGATCGCTGAGGCCGTCCTCGAGCGAACCAAAACCGCATAGACGGTACGAGACGAACAGATGACCGACATCTCACCGCGAGGCCCCTTAACCGGAATGGCAACTACCACTTCCAATGGAGGGGTGGCGAACGGCCGCACAAGAGTAATGAACCTGTCAAGTTTTCCCGTCAATATCTCCACAGGTCAAACAGGGGAGCCCGAGGATCCGATCTCCGGGCGGTGATCCACACCCACCCACCGTGCCCGCCCGACCACGCTCGGCCGCCGACGAACCTTTGTTCTGGCTCCTTGAAAACCAAACCGGTAGGTACGTATCTTACGAGCCCTGAGCAGCCCACCCCGCCCGCACGGCCCTTTGGAGCGCTCCCCATGACTCTGCTCGCCTTCCGCACGCCTGCCCCCGCCACCACCGCCGGCACGGGCTCCGGGACGCTCCCGGGCCCGACCGCGGCAGCGGCCCCGGCGCCACGCCTGACCAGCACCGTCGCCAAGGAGTACGTCCACCGCGCCTGCCACGCCGAGGTCTTCCTCACCGGCAGCGAAGAACTGATCGACGGCACCTTCGCCGTCACCGCGCAGTGGCCGCGGGCCCACACCTTCTTCAGCACTCCGGACGGCACCCGGCACGACCCGATCCAGGCTGCTGAAACGATCCGCCAGGTCGGGCTCTACCTCGCCCACACCCGATTCGGCGTACCTCTCGATCACCGGTTCATGATGTGGAGCCTCGACTACACCACCCGGCCGCGCCAGCTGCTGATCGGCGCGGCCCCCACCGACCTCAACCTGGAAGTCCGGCTCCTCGCCCGGCCCCGCCGCTCCGGCACCACGATCGACTTCACGCTGGAGACCGTCATCCGCAGGGGCCCGCAGCCGGCCGCCACCGGAGGCACCCGCTTCACCACCGTCCCGGACTCCACCTACCAACGGCTGCGCCGGGGACGCCACCACGCCGAACAGCCGTCCGCGCCGGCCGTCACCGCCGAGCCGCTGCCGCCGGGCCGGGTCGGTCGGCTCCGCCCGTGCGACGTCGTGCTGACCCCGGCGGACGCCCCCGGAAGCTGGCACCTCACCCCCGACTTCTGGCACCCGATCCTCTTCGACCACGCCGGCGACCACATCCCGGGCATGGTGCTGCTGGAAGCGGCCCGGCAGGCGGCCAACGCGCTGAGCAGCCCGGTCACCGTCACCCCGACCGCCGCGGCCACCACCTTCCACCAGTACGCCGAACACGACGCGCCCACCACGATCACCGCCCGGCACACCCCCGGCGAGGACCCGGACGCCCTCACCACCACGGTGACCGGCCACCAGCACGGTGAGCCGATCTTCACCACCGTGATCACCGGCCACCCGGACCACCGCTGACCCGACGGCCGCCGCACCGACCGGGCAGCCGGTACGGCCCGAGCCGCGGTCCGCGCCCGCCGGAGCACCGGACGCCCCCACCACCCACCGCACCACCCACTGCGCTCCGCCCATCGCTCAACCCCCCGCACCACCCGACGGCCCGCCCGACCACCCCGGTCCGGCGGGCCGTCCACGATCCGCACCCGGACGGTCCGGGCCGTCCCCCTGCCGACGACACCCACCGGGCAGCACCACCGGCCCCCGCCGGCTCCCGCCGGCCGAACACCGTCGGAACACCCCGGTTCCGGGCTGGCACCGGGGCGAACACCTGCGCGAGGATGTCAGCCCCTGGATCCGCTGCCCACAGGAGCACGCCGTGAGTGAAGTCGCTGCGCAGCAGAACGAGTTGATACGGCTGGCCGACCGCCCCGGCACCGACGACTCCCCCGGCCGCCACGGCCGGACCGGCGGCCGGAACATCCGGGTGCGGGTCCTCGGGCGCCACGCGCCGGGCTCGCTGCTCGGACACGACTGGCTGGACTGCGAGATCACCGTCACCGCGGACTCGGTGCACGGGCAGTTCGTCACGCTCGTGACCGACCGCCACCTCCGGCAGTGGGAGACGGCCTTGGAGCGACTCGGGCGCGGGTGCGCGGTCCGCTGGCTGGACGAGGAGCACGGACCGGAGCTGCGGATCGAACCCGGGCGGCCGGGCGGGCTCTGGGTGACCGTCTCCGACGCGGAGGAGTCGGGCGTCACGCTCCGCGTCGTGATCTCCCCCGCACCGGGCTGGCTGGACGAGCAGCGCACCCTGCTCGGGCTCGTCCGGGACGCCTACCCGGCCGAGGTGGTCGAACCTTCCCCGGGCGTCCACGCCTGGCGCGAGAGCCCGACCGGGGAGAGCCTTTCCGGGAAGAGACCGCTCGGGCCCCGCGCGATCTGACCTTTCGTCACGTCCGTTGCGGCGAGGGAACTCCCAGCCGCCCGAGCGAGCGGTCCGGCGCGGTGAGGAGGAGGAGCAGGGCCGCACCGCCGAGCATGAACAACGCGAGGTGGTGCAGCCCGCCCGTGGTGGCGCCGTGCGGGAAGAAGGCCGCGTTCGCGGCCGAGGCCGCCATGGCGCCGAGGTACATGAAGGTGCGCAGCAGCCCGGCCGCCGAGGCGATGGCGGCCGGTTCCGCCTGGTGGTAGAGGGCGGTCTGGGTGCCGAGGCCGATCAGCCCCTGTGCGACGCCCGCCAGCACGCCGACTCCGATCAGCAGGGCGCCCGGACTGTTCGCGCGCACCAGCAGCAGGGCGGCGCAGGCCGCGATCTGGCAGACGGAACCGACCAGCAGCTTGCCGCGCACCCCCGGGCTGCGGCCGCTGAGCCCGGCGGTCGTGAGCGCGGCCACCGAGAGCGGCAGCAGCACGAGCCCGGCGGTGGCGGCCGAGAGGCCGCGCCCCTCCTCCAGCCACTGGGTGTAGCCGTAGAGGAAGGCGTAGATGGCGGTGAAGCCGAGGACCTGGCGCAGGTACGTGGCGATCAGCGGGCGGTTGGCGGCAAGCGCCCGCAGGTCGATGAAGGGGGTCGCGGCCCGCCGCTCGCGGACGGCGAAGGCGACCGCGGCCAGGGCGGTGAGCACCAGCAGGTACCAGCGCGCCGGGTCGGGCTTCATCAGGAACAGCATCAGGGCGAGCAGGAGGACCGCGAACAGGGCGATCCCGGCGTGGTCGAGCCGCCCCGGGCCGCCGGGGCCGCGGCGGTGACCGGAGCCGCCCGAGCGGTCGGGGCGCTCGGGGCGCTCCGGGCGCTCCGGGTGCTCTGGGCCGTCGCCGTTCCCGGAGCTGCGTTCCGGGCCGCGCTCGGCGACGGGCAGCCGGACAGCACCGAACACCAGACAGGCCAGCGACAGCGGGACGTTGACGGCGAAGACGGTCCGCCAGCCGCCCGCGCCGATCAGCAGCCCGCCGAGGGTGGGTCCGACCACCGCGACGGTCTGGTTGGCGACGGCCAGGACGGTCAGCACCCCGGTGGGGCTGGACTGCCCGGTCCGCTCGGCCTCACTGCGGGTCAGGTGCATGGCGGCGGGGTAGGCGGCGGAGGTGCCCAGCCCGAGCAGCACCCGGGCGGCGATCAGCAGCCCGAGCGACGGGGCGAGCGCACCGAGCAGTCCGGCGACGCCGACCAGGGCCGTTCCCGCGAGGTAGAGCCGGCGCGGGCCGTGGGTGTCCACCAGCCGCCCGAGCACCGGCTGGCCGACCGCGGTGGCCAGGTAGAGCGCGGTGACCAGCCAGGCGGTCTCGGCGGGCGGCGCGCCGAAGGCGACGCCCACGGGCACCAGGGCCACCGCGATCATCGAGGAGTTGATCGGGTTGAGCACGGAGCCCAGCACCATCGGCGCGAGCAGCCGGCGGTCGAACCCGCCCGCCGGAGCGGGCCGCTGACGGCGCGACCGGAGCCGGGCCAGCAGGGCGGCGGGGCCCGCCGTCACCGGTTCAGCCGGTCCATCAGGGCCAGCGCCTCCAGCACGGTGGCGCGCTCGGCCTCGGTGTAGTGCTCCGCCATGGCCCGGGACAGCCATTCCTGGCGGGCCTGACGACGGTCCGCGACCTGGGCCAGGCCGGCCTCGGTGAGGCTGACCACCTGACGGCGGCCGTCCTCGGGGTCCGGGCGCCGCCCGACCAGTCCCTGCTGCTCCAGCGCGGCGAGGGTGGCGGCCATCGACTGCGGACGGACCCGCTCGGCGGCGGCCAGCGCGCTGGCGGAGGCCGGACCGTCGCCGATCAGTCTGCTGAGCACCGCGGTCTGGGAGGGGGTCAGGTCACTGGCGCCGCCCGCCTCCCGGAGGGTGCGGCGCAGCCGGCTGTAGACGGCGCGCAGCTCACGGGCGGCCAGGGCCGCGCTGTCGGGGACCACGGGATCGGCAGGCTCGGCGGGCGAGGTGGGCGCGGCGGACTCGCCGGGAGCGGCGGGCTCCATGAACCCGGCAGGGCCGGCCGGGACTTGACGGGCCGCGCCGGCGGCACGGGCGGTTCGCTTCTCGGTCACGGTTCCACGGTAATTTCATCAGTCTGGACTGTCCAGTCTGGACTGAAGAATTTCCCGGAGCCGCGGGCCCGGATAATGACGGCATGATCGACAAGCAGCTCCGCGTCGTCCTCGCCGAGGACTCGGTGATCCTCCGGGACGGCATGGTCGAACTCCTCACCGCCCGCGGGTGCGCCGTGGTCGCCACCGCCGGGACGGCGCCCGACCTGCTCGCCGCCGTCGCCGAGCACCGGCCCGACGTGGCCGTGGTGGACATCCGGATGCCGCCCACCCACACCGACGAGGGCATCAGGGCCGCCGTGGAGATCCGCGCCACCCTGCCGGAGGTCGGCATCCTGGTCTTCTCCCAGCACGTCGAGACCGCCTGGGCCGCCCGGCTGCTGGCCGACGGCGCCGCCGGCATCGGCTATCTGCTGAAGGAGCGGGTGGCCCGCACCTCCGAGTTCGTCGACGCCCTGCACCGGGTCGCCTCGGGCGGCACGGCGCTCGACCCTGAGATCGTCAACGGCCTGATGCACAGCGGACGGCGCAGCCTGGTCGACACGCTCACCCCGCGCGAGCGGGAGGTGCTGGAGCTGATGGCGCAGGGGCACTCCAACCGGTCGATCGCGGCACGGCTGGTGGTCTCGGAGCGGGCGGTGGAGAAGCACGTGGCCGCGGTGTTCGGCAAGTTCGACCTGCCCGCGACCGACGCCGACAACCGCCGGGTCAAGGCCGTACTCACCTACCTCGCGGAGGGCGGCGCCGCCTGAGGCCGCGGCCCCGCCGGCTCGACCCCGCCGGCTCGGCCCCGGCCGGCCCTCAGAGCCGGGCGGGCAGCTCGGCGCCGACCGCCGTCGGCCCGCCGGGCGGGCTGTCCACCCGCAGCATCCCGTCCACGGCCGCGAGCCGCTCGGCCAGACCGGCCAGACCGGTGCCCGCGCCGATCGCGGCGCCGCCGTGCCCGTCGTCACGCACGGTCAGCCGGACCCTGCCCCCGGCCGCGGTCACGCTCAGCTCCGCCGACCGCGCGCCGCTGTGCTTGGCCACATTGGTCAGCAGCTCGGCCGCGCAGAAGTAGACGGCCCGTTCGATCACCTCCTCCGGACGCTCCCGGAGGTCCAGGCGGACGTCGACCGGCACCGGCGAGGTGGCGGTCAACCCGGGCAGGGCCTCGGCCAGTCCGCCGTCCAGCGCCACCGGGTGGATGCCCCGGGTCAGCCGGCGCAGTCCGGTGATGGTGTCCTCGGTCTGCCCTCGGGCCCGGTCCACCAGGGCGCGCAGCCGCCCGAGGTCGGGCCCGCCCGAGCTGCCCGGGCCGCCCCCGGCCGCCGCCTCCCCGGTGGGCCCGCCCACCGCGGGCCCGTCCACGGCCGGCGCACCCGCCGCCAGCACGTCGTCGGCCAGCGACAGCGTGATGGCGAGCGCGACGAGCTGTGCCTGGGTGCCGTCGTGCAGGTCGCGCTCCAGGTGCCGCAGCCGGTCGGTGCTCTCGGCCAGCAGGGTGGCCCGGGCCTGCTCCAGCTGACGCACCCGCTGCTGCGAACGCGCCGGCCCGAGCAGGGTCCGCGCCAGCGTACGGTCCGCTGCGCCGAGCGCCCGTACCAGGGCGGGGACGACTACCAGCACCGCGAGGCCGACCGGGACCGCGCCCAGGTCCAGCAGGCCGATCGACCTCGGGCCCGGTTCCATCATCCGCACCCAGAACGGGAAGCCCATCAGCCAGACGCTGCCGAGCGGCAGCCCGACCACGGCCAGGAAGCCGAGCACGCCGAGCGGCAGCCGCAGCAGGAGGTAGAGCAGGGTGCGCCAGGCCACCGGGTCGGTCAGCACCACCCGGCCCCGGGCGAACACCCCGGACGGGCGCGGCAACGGCGGCGGCGCGGGCACCTCCTCCCCGAGCAGCCGTGCGACCAGCCGGCGGTGCGGCCCGCCGAGGCCCCTCGCCCCGCGCAGCGCGGCCACCACGAACGGCAGGCCCAGCACGGTGAGCGAGAGCAGCGCCCCCGCGTAGAGGACGGCGACGGCGTACACCCCACCGAGCACCCCGAGCGGCAACCCGAGCACCGCGAAGGCCAGTTCACCGCCGCGCACCGACCGGTACCGCCGTCCCTCAGCCACCGTCCACCTCACCCTTCACCCTTCACCCTTCACCCTTCACCTGCCGACCGGCCCCCAGCATCCACCAGGAACCACCGGAACCATCGCACCCACCTGCCCTTCCGTCCGCACGGCCCACCCGGACAGCCATCGCACCGACGCCGCGTCGTGCCATGTCTTCGTCCTCACCCCCGCTCCCCGCCCGTCGACTCCACCGCCGAGCCGCCGACCGCCCACAGCCCGGTGACCACGATCCCCGGCACCGTGAGTGCCGCAGCCCCCAGCACCACCCGGGCACAGGCGGCACCCGGCACCACCGGCACCACCGAACCCGTCACCGCCAGGCTGAAGGCACCCGATGCCGCGGCCGCCACCACCGCGCCCAGCAGCACCCCGATCGCCGTGGTCAGGAGCGCCTCCACGGAGAGCATCCGCAGCAGTTGCCGCCGCGTCGCCCCGACCAGGCGAAGCAGCGCGAACTCCCGGCGCCGGTCCGCAGTGAGCGCCACCAGGGTGTTGAGCGTGGACACCGCGGCGAAGCAGACCAGCAGCCCGAGCTCCGCCCCGCGCAGCCAGATGTCGCTCTCCGCGGTGACCGTGGTCGTGGCACCCGTAGCCCGGACGACGTGCTCGGCGGTGCCGGTCAGGACCAGCATGGTGCCGGAGAGCCCGACCAGCAGCGCGACCGGCACCACCGCGGAGGAGAGCCTGGCCGCGTAGCCGCGCAGGTTGGCGTCCGCCAGCCAGCCCGCCCGGGGCGCGAGCACCCGCGACGGGGCGCCGAGCACGGCAGCCAGCACCCGGGCCGCCACCGGCCCCAACAGTCCGACCGCGACCAGCAGCACCACCGAACCGAGCATCGAGGCCTGCCCCGCCTTGTCCAGTTCCCCGGCCGGCCGGGTCGCCGCCAGCCTCAGCAGCAGTCCGCCGCCCGCGAGCGCCGCCACCCCGGCGAGCAGCCGCGGCACTCCCGTCCGCCGCGGCCCGCCCACGCCCTCGCTCTGCGCGACGGCCGGAGCGGGCCGGGTGATCCTGCGGGCTGCCACGGCGGTGGCCGCCAGGCCGACCAGCAGCGCCACCCCGAGCCCGACGAGCGCCGGCACCGGCGTCCCCGGTATGCGCAGTCCGGGTGCGGCCATGCCGCGCCGCTGGAGCGCGGCGAGGAAGTCCCGGGCCGCGAGAAGGCCCACCAGGCCGCCCGGCACGGACACCAGCAGGACCGTCGCCGCCACCTGCGCGCGCACCACCCGCCGCACCTGGCGGGGTGTCGCCGCGACGGTGCGCAGCAGCGCCAGATCGCGGTGCTGCTGGCGGAGCGTGAAGCCCAGCGCGTTGACCACGACGAACAGCGCGACCAGGACGGCGATCTCGCCGAACGCCCCCGCGATCAGCACCAGGCCCGGCCCGGACGGCGCCGCCCGCGCCACCTCGGCCGGCGCCGTGACCTGGGCGGCGACGAGCGAGCCGAACAGCGTGACCGCCGCCACCGCCAGGAACAGCGCCGTTCCCAGCCCGGCGAAGGAGGCCGGACGGCGGCGGATCTGCCCCACCGACAGGCTCAGTACGGGACTGCTCATCGCCCTCACCCGCCCAGCCGGCTGAGCCGCTCGCCGACCTGTGCGGCCGTCGGACCGATCAGCTCGTCGACCAGCAGGCCGTCGGCCAGCAGCAGTACGCGGTCCGCGTACCCGGCGGCGACCGGGTCGTGGGTGACCATCACGCAGGTCTGCCCGTCGGCGTCGACACCCGCGCGCAACAGGCCGAGGACCTCCTGCCCGGTGGCCCGGTCCAACGCGCCGGTCGGCTCGTCGGCGAACAGCACCTCCGGCCGGGAGACCAGGGCCCGGGCTATCGCCACCCGCTGCTGCTGACCGCCCGACAGCTGCCCGGGCCGGTGCCGCTCCCGCCCGGCCAGCCCGACGCGCTCCAACGCCTCCCGCACCCTGGCCCGCTCGGGCGGCCGCCCGGCCAGCCGGCCGGGCAGCTCGACGTTCTGCGCGACCGTCATCGCGGGCATCAGGTTGAAGGCCTGGAACACGAACCCCACCCGGGTGCGCCGGAGCTCCGCCAGCCGGCGCTCGGGCAGCCCGGACACCTCGGTGTCGCCCCACCGCACGGTGCCCCTGGTCGGGCGGTCCATCCCGGCCAGGCAGTGCAGCAGGGTGGTCTTGCCGGAGCCCGAGGGGCCCATCACCGCCGTGAACGTCCCCGGTGCGAAGGCCGCCGACACCCCGCGCAGCGCCCGTACGGCCGCCGTGCCCCGTCCGTACTCCCGGTGCAGCCCGGCCGCGCTCAGGGCCGCGCCCGTCACCCCGTCGTGCGCCGCCATGGCGGCGGCAGTCGTCATCCCGTTCATGCCCTCCATCGTGGGCGTCCGGCGCGGCGATATCGATTGTGCTGGCACCCGAATCCGGGGTTCGGAAAACCGAACCCCGCAGGTGGTGCCACGTCCACCCGTCCCGGGCACGGGACGTCCGGTCGCCGGACGCCCGGTCGCGGATCGCCCGGTCGCGGATCGCCCCGGCCCCTGCCTCCCGGCGGGCCCGCCCGACGGGGGATCATGAGCCGGTGACCATCGACCTGCTGCCCGGCCACGGCGTTCGCCTGCCCGCCCCGCTGCCCGAGCTGCGCTTCGGCCTCACCGAGGCGCAGGTGCGCGCGCTGCTGGCCCCGCACGGCGAACTGCTCCCCGACGGGCTGCGGAGCACCTTCGTCTGCGGCTGCTCCTGGGCGCTGGCCTTCGAGCTGCCCGGGGTGGGCGTCACCCTCTGCGCGGACGACCACGACCGCCTCGGCACCGTCGTCGTCGGCCGGAACCCGAGCGACCCGCGGCCGCCCTGCCCGGTCGGCTACCACGGGATCGACCTGCTGGCCTGGCCCGCGCACGAACTCGTCGAGGCGCTGCGCGCCGAGGGCCTGCCGGTGCCGGACCCCGTCGGCGGCACTCTCCGCCACGGTCCGCTCTTCCTCCGTCGCGCGCCCGGTACCCGTCGCCGACCGGCCGCCCCGAGCCGCAAGCCGCGCCACGAGGAGCCGTTCGTCTTCGAATCCGCCTCCCTCCACGCGCCGGAGCCGGATCCCGTCCACCCGGTCGACCCCACCGGGGCCGTCGGGTGACCCCGTTCCCGACCGGCGACGGCTCCCCCGTCCCGGGCGCCCTGACCCACCAGGGCGCCCGGCGCACCCCGCAACCGCCCCCGCCCTTCACCCACCCGCCTCGCCCACCCGTTTCGCCCATCCGCCCGTCCGTCCGTCCACCCATCCGTCCATCCATCCGTCCAAGGGAGTTCACCATGACCACCACCCCCCTCACCGTCGCCGTCCTCGGCCCGGGCGGCGTCGGCGGACTGATCGCCGGGCTGCTCGCCCGCGACGGCCACCGGGTCGTCTGCCTGGCCGGGGAGGAGACCGCGGCCGTCATCGAGCGGGACGGACTGCGGGTCCGCAGCGCCCGGTTCGGCGAGTTCACCGCCCGGGTGGCGGCCGCGACCGAGTTGCGCGAGCCGGTCGACGCGGCGTTCGTCACGGTCAAGGAGACGGCGCTGGCCGCCGCACTCGACCGGATGCCCGCGCAGGCGCTCGGCACCGGGATCGTGGTGCCGCTACTCAACGGCCTGGACCACATGGCGCTGCTGCGCGAGCGCTACCCGGCCGGCCGAGTGGTGGCCGGCACGATCCGGGTCGAGACGGCCCGCACGGCGCCCGGGCGGATCGAGCACACCAGCCCCTTCGCCACCGTCGAACTCGGCGCGGGCGCCGAACCCGCCGCCCCTGTAACCGAGTTCGCCGAGCGGCTCCGGCACGCCGGGCTGGACGTCGCGCTGCGCGAGGACGAGACGGCGATGCTGTGGAGCAAGCTCTCCTTCCTCGCGCCGTTCGCGCTGCTCACCACCCGCCACGCGAGCGCGGTCGGCACCGTGCGCGGCGAGCACCGGGCCGAACTCCTCGCCGTGCTGGACGAGATCACCGCCGTCGCGCGGGCGGTCGGCGCTCCGGCGGACGCGCAGGCCCTGCTCGCCTCCTTCGACCGCGTCCCCGGGGCGATGAAGTCCTCGATGCAGCGCGACGTGGAGGCCGGCCGGCCCACCGAGCTGGACGCCATCGGCGGCGCCGTGCTGCGGGCGGCCGATGCCCACGCGGTGGCCGTCCCGACCATCGCCCGTCTGGTGCGCGACCTGTCCGGGCCCGCCTCCCGGTAGTCCGGACCGGCACCTGATGGAACGGCAGCCCCCTTTCTGAGCAAAGGGCAAAGACTTTCCCAAAGGTTCACCCGCGCTTCCGGAACCACCGCACGGCGGACCGGCGTTGAGTTACGACGGGAGGGATAGATACATGACAAGGAAGCCGTACCGCCTGGCCGCGACCATGCTCGCGCTGCTCCTCGCGGCCCCACTGCTCACCGCGTGCGACGCCGACAAGGCCCTGGACTGCGGGAAACTGGCGATCAGCCTCACCGGCGACGTCCAGGACCTCACGGACTCGGCGACCAACGTCGGCCAGCTCGCCGACGAGAACCGCCGCAACCACACCATCGAGGCCCTGAAGAAGGTCGCCGACGACGCCAAGAAGATCCGCCAGGACGGCGGGGACAAGATCGACGCGGCCGCGGACCGGCTCTCCAAGGCCGTCAGCACCGCCATCGACCAGGCCTCCAAGCACAAGCAGCCCGACTTCAAGCCGATCGCGGACGCCGCCGGCGACATCGGGAAGGCCTGCGCCGGATCCTGACGCCCGGGGGCACTCCCCGTCGCCCGCTCCACCGGCTCCCGGCCCGGGCCCACCGACCCGCGGCCGGGAGCACGCTGCCGCCCCGGGGTTACCGTCCCGTCGCCGGTGCCGCGGGCCCGGCCTGTCGCCGCCGCACCGGCCCCACCAGGCGGTAGGAATGGCACCGGACCGAACCGCACCCCGGAGGTACCGGTGAACCACCCGATCCTCGACCAGATCCAGGACCTGCGCGCCGCACTGGCGCCCGGCGACACCGCCCCGGCGCTGGTCGCCGCGCTCGCCGACGGCGCCGCACCGCGCTCCGCGCTGGCCGAACTCGCCGCCCAGCAGCTCCGGATCATCCGCTCCGACCGCCGCAGCCTGCTGCTGCTCGCGAGCCGCTGCGCGGACCGGCCGGTCAGCGCCTGGTTCGCCGTCCTGGCCGAGGGCGAGAGCGCCGCGCTGCGCACCCTGCCCGCGCTCGGCGCCGCCGTCGG
>NZ_JBEZUT010000167.1:0-19105 GCF_040636595.1 Kitasatospora sp. NPDC036755 | reverse complement strand
GGTCCCGCAGTACGCGGGGCCCGCCCTTCGCCGTGCCCGGGCACCGGCCGCCGGCCGCCCGGCGCAGGGCGACCTTCGGAGCATGCGCACGGCGACGATCGGCGCCCTGACCGGCGCCGTTCGGGGCTACCGGGGCGATCCGGCCGGTTCGTAGCGTGGCGGTACGACGACGACGCGACGGTCCGAGGGCCGTTCAGCCGAAGGGAGATGACCCGATGGGGGGTGTGTCCGACGGGACCGGCGGTCCGACCGGCCCCGGTGTGCGTGCGAGCGGGGACGGCGGCCCGTGGACGGCGGTGCTGGCCGTCGAGGACGCACGGGGCGAGGGCCCGGAGCAGCAGCGGTCCCCGTACCGCGCGATGTCGGACGCCGAGCGGTCCGCGCTCTGGCGCCAGCGGCTGCACGAGGCCGAGGCCGGGTTGACGCGCTACCTGGTGTCGCGGGGGGACGAACTGCACCTCACCGACTGGTTCGTGCTGCAGTCCGAGCTCTTCGCCGACCTGCCCGAGCCGGACGCCCCGGCCGTCGAGTGGCAGCGGGTGTTCTTCCGCGACCAGGCGCTGATGGAACGCTTCCTCGTGCTGCGCCACGGCGAGGAGGTGCTCGCGGACTGGGCCCGGTCCAACGCCGAGGTGTACCGCGAGGTCGAGCCCGACCACGGCCGGGGCGCCGCCGATCCGATCCACCGGATCGCCCGGCAGGCCGAACTGTACGGCTCCGACTACGAGTTCGACGACGACGCGGCACCCGGCCCGGAACGCGCGGCGCTCACCATCACCCACTGCGCGATCTGGGACTACCGGGAGAGGGCCCGCCGCTCCGGCGTACGGCTGACCCTCGCCTCGCCCTGCACGTACTGCACCGAGGCGCTGTCCGCCAACATCCGCGCCAAGGGCTACCTCCCGGCGCACCGCCTGACCCACAGCCCGACCGGCCACGGCTGCCGCTGGGAGTCCGCCACCGCGACCGCGACCACCGACGCCGCGCCGGCCGAGTCGCCCACCGCCGCTGCCACCGCCACCGCCACCGACGAACCCGGGGAGTCCTGACATGTGCGGCATCACCGGCTGGATCGACTGGGACACCGACCTGCTCCACCAGGCCCGGACCGTCCAGGAGATGACCGCCACCCTGGCCTGCCGCGGCCCGGACGCCGACGGCGTCTGGCTCTCCCGGCACGCCGCCCTCGGCCACCGCCGGCTCTCCGTGATCGACCCGGACGGCGGCGTCCAGCCGCTCGCCGACCGCCCCGGAGCGGACCCGGCGGCCGTCCTCGGCTACAACGGCGAGCTCTACAACCACCGCGAGCTGCGCACCGAACTGGAGGCCCTCGGACACGTCTTCCGCACCCGCTCGGACACCGAGGTGGTGCTGCGCGCCCACCTCCAGTGGGGCCGGTCCGCGCCCACCCGGTTCAACGGCATCTTCGCCTACGCCCTGTGGGACGCCCGGCGCGAGGAACTGCTGCTGGTCCGCGACCACCTGGGCATCAAGCCGCTGTACTGGCACGCCCACGCCAGCGGCGTGCTGTTCGGCTCCGAGCCGAAGGCGGTGCTCGCCAACCCGCTGTTCCGCGCCGAACTGGACGCCGAGGGCATCGCCGAACTGTTCGCGCTGCCCGCCGCGCCGAGCGCCGGCCACGGGATCTTCCGCGGCCTGCACGAGGTCCGGCCCGGCCACCTGCTGGCCGTCACCCGCGCCGCCACCCGGGAGGTCCGGTACTGGCGGCTGGAGTCCGCCGAGCACCGGGACGACGCCGCGACCACCCGGCAGACCGTCCGCGACCTGCTCGCCGACGCCGTCGAACGGCAGCTGATCAGCGACGTGCCGCTGTGCACCCTGCTCTCCGGCGGCGTCGACTCCAGCGCCGTCACCGCCCTGGCCGCCGCCGCCCGGGAACGGGCCGGCCAGGGGAAGATCACCAGCTTCTCGGTCGACTTCCCCGGCAGCGCCGACCGCACCCCGGACGCCTGGCGCACCACCCGCGACGCCCCCTACGTGGCAGCCGCCGCCGAGCACATCGGCACCCTGCACACCACCGTCCTGGTGCCCGACGACGACCTGCTGGACGCCCGCGACGCCGTCCTGCGGGCCCGCGACCGCCCCGGTTGGGGCGAGATGGACGCGTCCCTGCACCTGCTCTTCCGCGAGGTGCGGCGGCGCTCCACCGTCGCCCTGTCCGGCGAGGCCGCCGACGAGATCTTCGGCGGCTACCCGTACTTCCACGACGCCGCGGCCCTCGCCGCCCCGACCTTCCCCTGGCTGCACGGCAAGGCCACCCCGGCCGACCTGCTGCGCCCGGACGTGCGGGCCGAGGTGCGCCCCGAGGAGTACACCGCCGAGGCCCACCGCCGCTCGATCGGCGAAGTGCCGCGCCTGGCGGGCGAACCGGCCGCCGACGCCCGGCTGCGCGAGGTCTTCCACCTCGCGCTCACCCGCTGGCTGCCCCCGCTCCTGGACCGGGTGGACCGGGTCTCGATGTCCGTCGGACTGGAGGTGCGGGTGCCGTTCTGCGACCACCGCCTGGTGGAGTACCTGTGGAACGTCCCGTGGGCGCTCAAGGCACCGGACGGACGGGCCAAGGGCCTGCTCCGCGACGCCGTCCGGGACCTCCTCCCGCCGCAGGTCACCGACCGGCCCAAGAGCGGCTACCCGTCCACCCCCGCCGTCCGCTACACCGAGGTGCTGACCGCGCGCGCCCAGGAGCTGCTGGCCGACCCGAACGCGCCGGTCTTCGAACTCGTGGACCGCGCCCTGGTCCGCCGGCTGCTCGCCGAGGGGCGGCCGCTGCCCAGCCCGCGCACCGCGCCGAACCCGGTCGGCGGCCTCGACCACCTGGTCCAGGTCGACGAGTGGCTGCGCGCCTACCGGGTGGGGCTGCGATGAGCGGCGCCGCACCGGCCGCACCGGCCGTACCCGACGCCCAGGCGACCGCCGAGCCGACCGCCGAGCCGACCGCCGGCGTGACCACGGAGGTGAGCGCCGAGGAGTTCCGCACCGCGGCCCGCAGCTGGACCAGCGGGGTCGCGGTGGTCACCGCCCGCGCGGGCGAGGAGGTCTTCGCCAAGACGGTCTCCTCCTTCGGCACCCTCTCCCTGGACCCGCCGCTGGTCACCGTCGCGATCGGCCGGCACAGCCCGCTGGTGGCCGCCGCCCTGGCCGGCGGACGCTTCGGCGTCTCCGTCCTGACGGACCGGCAGGCGGAGCTGGCCCGGCGGTTCGCCACCCCCGGGGCCGGGCGCGCGCCCGGCGCCTTCACCGCCGCCCCCATGCGGACCGCCGCCACCGGCGCCCCGCTCCTGGAGGCCGCCCTGGCCTGGTTCGACTGCCGGCTGCACGCCGCCCTGCCCGGAGGCGACCACACCATCCTGGTCGGCCGGGTCGCCGCCGCGTCCCGCAGCACCGGCGCACCCCTGCTCTACCACGACGGCCAGTACCGGCTACTGGCCCCGACCCCCCTCACCACCACCGGAGTTGGCGCATGACACTGCTGGACACCGCCACCGGCCGCGGCGCGCCCGCCGCCGCCCGAGGCCTGCTGACCGGCGACCGCTACCGGGCCGAACTCGACGACGGACGCGAGCTCTACCTCGACGGACAGCGGATCGCTAACCCCGCCGACCACCCCGCGTTCCGCCCGGCCGTGGACGAGCTGGCCCGCCTGCTGGACCTCCAGCACGACCCCGACCACCACGAGCTGCTCACCTGGCAGGACCCGGACAGCGGCCTGCGCCTGGCCCGCGCCTACCAGCCCCCGCGCACCCTCGACGACCTCCGGCTCCAACGCCGCAGCGCCGAGTTCTGGCACGCCGAGGCACTCGGCCAGCAGGGCCGCTCACCCGCCTTCATGGCCTCCATCGCCGTCGGCGTCTACGACTTCCGGCACCGGCTGGCCGAGGCCGACCCGCGCTTCGGCGCCAACGCCGAGGCCTGGTACCGCCACTGCGCCACCAACGACCTGGTCCTCTCGCACGCCCTCGGCGACCCGCAGATCGACCGCTCCGCCAACCCCCTCGACGACCCGGACCTCGCCCTGCGCGTCGTCGAGGAGAACGACCGCGGCATCGTGGTGCGCGGCGCCAAGCAGCTCACCACCCTCGCCCCGCTCGCCCACGAGGTGCTGGTCTACCTCTCGGCCTCCTTCACCGAGGGCCGCGGCGAGCAGTTCGTCACCTGGTTCGCCCTGCCGCTCAACACCCCCGGCCTGGTCACGCTCGCCCGCGAGCCGCTCGGCAGCGCCCCCTGGGGCCACGCCCACCCGCTCGGCGCGCGCTACGACGAGCAGGACGCGATGCTCTTCTTCGACGACGTCCTGGTGCCCTGGGACCGCGTCTTCCTGCTGCGCGACGCCGGCCTCGCCCGGCTCGGCCTCGGCCGGATCAACGCCTGGAGCGCCTACATCGGCCACATCCGCTACCGCGAACGGCTGCGCACCCTGCTCGCCACCGCCAGCCTGGTCGCCGAGTCGATCGGGGTGGACGGCTTCCGCAACATCCAGGAGGACCTCGGGCGCCTCGCCGGGTACGCCGAGCTGACCGAGTACTTCCTGGACGCCGCCGAGGCCCGGGGCGCGCTCACCGACGGCGGGCTGTTCGCCCCCGGCGACACCGCCGCCTCCCGGGTCTGGTCGGCCGAGGTGGCCGGCAGCGCCGTCGAGATCGTCCGCCGGATCGGCGCCTCCGGCCTGCTCATCCAGCCCACCGCGGGCGACCTCGCCAACCCCCGGCTGCGCCCGCACCTGGACCGCTACATGCGCGGCCGCGGCATCGACGCCGAGCGCAAGGCCCGGCTGTTCCGGATCGCCTGGGAGCTCACCGGCGACGGCTTCGGCCAGCGCCAGGACCTCTACGAGTACGTGCACCGGGGCGACCTCGCCCGCAACCGGATCAACATCTTCAAGCGGTACGACCAGAGCGGGGCCCGCGAGCGCCTGCTGCGGCTGGTCGACCGGCCCGCCGACACCGAGGAGAACCAGACGTGACCGCCTCCGCCGTCGAGATCCAGTCCCGCACCCTCGCCGGGTACGCCGACGCCAGCCGGCTTCGCCAGGTCCAGGACCGCGACTGGGCGCTCGACCGGGTCACCGGTGCCCCCGAGTCCCTGATCGACCTCGGCAGCGGCATCGGCCAGCTGCTGGAGGCCGCGCTGGAACGGTTCCCCACCCTGCGGCGGGCCGTCGGACTGGAGCGCTCCGAACACCGGATCGCCGAGGCCGCCGCCCGGCTGCTGCCGTACGGCGAGCGGGTCGCCCTGCACCGGGCCGACCTCACCGCGCCCGAGCCGCTGCCGTTCCGCGCCGACGTGATCACCCAGACCTCGGTGCTGCACTGGCTGTACCCGCAGGAGGAACGGATCTTCGCCTGGGCGGCAGCCCACCTCGCCCCCGGCGGCAGCTTCCTGCTCACCACCTACCACCCCGCCCGGGACGAGCACGGCCTCGGCGGCGAGGACGAGATCGTCCGGGACGCCCTGGTGGCCGTCGGCACGCCCTACGAGGAGGTGCCCGGCGTCCTCGCCCGCGGCGGCGTGCTGCCGATCGCCACCCGCACCAGGACCGTCGAGGACCTCACGGAGGTGATCGGCCGGCACCTGCGGGTGGCCGGGCACCTGGAGCGCGACGCCGTCGTCACCGTCGACGGCGCCGAGCAGTACGAGCACTTCCACGCCGCCACCTTCGGTGACTACTACAGCAGCCTGGTGCCGGAGGACCGGCGGGCCGACTTCTTCCGGGCCGTCGGCGAGAGCGCCTGGCGCCGGCAGCGGGAACGCGGCCACGTCAGCCACATGCCCGTCCGGCTCTGGACGTTGAGCCCCCGTTAACAGCGTGTGTAGCCCGCCGCTCACCCCTGGGAGGAGCGGCGGGCTGCCCCTAAGCTGGGGAGCGTCCCGCGCCGGGGCCCGTCCCCGCGCCCGGGGCGCCCCCGCGTCGAAGGACGCCCCGCAGCACGACGAGCCACCGCCACCGACCACGGCCGAGGAGCCCCACCGTGTCAACCCACCCCGCCGGACGGGAACTCGGCGCCTTCCTGCGCGCCCACCGAGAACTCCTCAAGCCCGCCGACGTCGGCCTCACCGCCACCACCCGCCGCCGCACCCCCGGGCTGCGCCGCGAGGAGGTCGCCTCCCTCTCCGGGGTCGGCCTCGCCTGGTACACCTGGGTCGAACAGGGGCGGGTCGCCGCCTCCCGGCAGGTGCTGGAAGCGATCGCCCGGGTGCTGAAGCTGGACGACGCCGGCCTGCGGCACGCCCTGCGGCTGGCCGGCTTCCACGAGCCCGCTCCCGCCGTCGGCGAGGGCGGCGCCGACCGAATCACCGAGGCCATCCGGCCGGTCCTCGACTCCTGGCCCACCAGCCCGGCCGTCCTGCTGGACCGCCACTTCGACCTGCTCGGCTGGAACGCGGCCTGGGGGGCGGTCTGGGGTGCGCCCGAACTGCTGCCCGCCGACCGGCGCAACCTGATGTGGGTGATGGCCGCCGACCGGCGGGTGCGGGCCGTACTGCGTGACTGGGAACCGCTCGCGATGAGCGTCTTCCAGCACTTCCGGGCCCAGGCGGGCCCCGCCCTGGCCGAGCCCCGCACCGGCGAGGTCTACCGCTACCTGGACGAGGACGCGCCGGAGCTCCGCCACTGGTGGGGATGCCACTCGGTGGCGGAGCTCACCGTCCGCACCGTCACCGTGGAGCCGGCCGGCCTCGGACCGGTCCGGCTCACCCTGTCGTCCTTCCATCCGGTGGACGACCCCTCCGCGACGGTGCTGCTGTTCACCCCGACCGGCGCCGCCGACCGGGCGCGGATGACCGAACTGGTCGAACACCCGTTGCGCGCGGTCGGCGGCGTGGAGGCGGAGCGCCGGGTCGGCTGACCCGGCGCCCGCGCGTCGGACCTCGTCAGGCCTCCGGTACGGAACGGGCGGCGGCCCGGCGCAGCCCCAGGCTGACCGCCAGGCCGCCGAGCGTCGCCAGCAGGGCGAGGCCGGCGCCGACCAGCAGGGTGCCGTCCGTGACGTCCCCGAACGTGCCCACCGCCCAGGCGCCGAGCCCGGTGCCCGCGTACATGGTCGAGGTCAGCCAGGCGCTGGAGGTCGCGCGCAGCTCCGGGGCGATGGTGCCGGCCAGCGTCTGCTGGTCCGTCACGAAGCCGCCCGAGGCCAGGAACCACACCGTCACCCCGGCCAGGGCCAGCACCAGGCCCGGGCCCTCGGAGGCCAGCGCGATGCCCACGGCCAGCAGGACGCCCCACACCGGCAGCAGCGGCAGGTCCGAGCGCCCGGCGCGCCGCGCCCGGTCGCCCAGCCGCCCGCCCAGCAGGGAGCCGGCCACGCTGCCCGCGCCGACCAGCACGCCCACCAGGCCGAGCGCCTGCACCGAGAGGCCGAAGCGCTGCAGCAGCACCGCGCCCAGGAAGGTGTAGGCGCCCAGGTTGGCCGCGTTGAAGACGGTGTTGACGAGCAGGGCGCGGCGCAGCGTGGGATCGGCCCAGCCCGCCAGGATCGCCCGGACGGCCCCCACCCGGGCCGCGGCCGCCTGGGCGGTGGGGGACTGCACCTGGCGGAGCAGCAGCGGCACGGCGGCCGCGGTGCCGACGGCCAGCGCCCAGAACGCCGAGCGCCAGCCGGCCAGCCCGGCGAGGAAGGCGCCGAGCGGCACGCCGATCACCTGGCCGCAGGAGAACAGCGCCATGCCGAGGCCCAGCGCCCGTCCGCGCACCGCGTCGGGCGCGGTCTCGGCGATGTGCGCCCAGATCGCCGGCCCGGCGGCGGCCGCCGCCAGCCCGGCCACCGCGCGGGAGACGACCAGCAGGGTCAGCCCGGTGGACAGCGCCGCCGCCGCGTTGGACACCACGAACAGCAGGGTGCCCGCGACGAGGGTGCGGCGGCGGCCCAGCCGGTCGCTCAGCAGGCCGAGGAAGGGCGCCGCGACGGCGTACACCAGCACGTAGGCGGTGACGCTGGAGGCGGCGGCCGCCTCGGTGGTGTGGACGGAGTCCGCGATGGTCGGCAGCAGCGGCGACACCAGGAAGGTCTCGGTGCCGAACAGGAAGAGCAGGAGGAAGACCCCGGCGTAGCGCCACCGGTCGAAGCGCGCGGACGCGGGCAGCGGCGGGACGTCCTCGGCCCGGTCTGGCACGGGCGGGTCGGAGATGCTGCTCACGGCGTGGTACCACCTTCTGGTACGGGCGCGCGGCCGGGCCCTCGGACGGCAGGCGGAAGCGGCCGCGACGGCTGACAGGAAGTCCGATGCGGCCATCCTGCGGACCGGCCGGGCACCCAACCAGACAGGCGGTGATCCTGTGACTCCCGCTCACAGGCTGGGGCCGGCGCCCGGGGCTCAGGAGCTGGTCTGGGCGGTGCAGGTGCCGAGCTGGTCGCCGGGCTGGAGGGTGTTGTCGCCGAAGGTCCGGTTCATGACGGTGGCGAACTCGGGCAGCACGACCATCCGGATGTCGGAGAGCGCGAGGTCGACCCGGGGCGGCACCACGGACTGCACCATGGGGGTGATCTGCGGCCGGGCGGGGATGTCGTACACCGGGATGCGGGAGCCCGCCGGGTCGGTGCTGGTCTGCACGACGAAGGTGCTGTCGCCGGAGAGGCTGCCTTCGAGGTTGGTGACCTGCACGTAGTGGCCGGCGGCGTCGGTCAGGGTGAACCCGCCCTTGGCCGCCGTGCGGATGTAGACGGAGTTCGCCAGGGCGACCGGGTTGCCGACGGAGGTGAGGTCGATGGTGACCGTCCCGGTGGCGTCGACGTCGCGGAAGGACGAGGCGGCGCTGCCGGGGGTGAGGGCCTTGAAGGTGACGCCGTCCTTCGCCCAGGAGAGCACGCACTCGGCGCTGCCGGTGCCCATGTTCAGGGTGACGGGGGCTCCCGCGAAGGCGACGTGGGCGAGGGCCACGGTGCCGACGAGGCCCGCGGCGAGGGCGGCCATCGACTTCGGGGACCTGAGCTTCGGGGAACGGTGCTCCGGGGATCCTGGCTCGGGGGCGACGGGCTTCGGGGAGGCAGGCCTCGGGGAGGTGGGCCTCGGCGGCACGGGCTTCGGGGACATGGGCGCGGACTCCTGGGGTTCCTGGTGCTTCCCCCCGGTGCTCCCAGCCTTCCGGGCCCGGTGGTGGGCGGCAATCCCGCTGGGCCGACCAGGGCCATCACCCATCGTCACCGGCGGAGCGCGGCGGTGCGCCCCGGCCGGTCAGCCGTAGAGCGCCGCCGCCCGGCGGGTCGCTTCGGCCAGGCGGGCCCGGAGTTCGGGCGGTTCGAGGACCTCTGCCTCCGGGCCGAGGCGCAGGAGTTCGAAGTAGCCGATGTCCCAGGTCTCGACCGGCAGGGTCACGGTGATCCAGCCGTCGGCGTCCGGGGGGCCCGCGGTGGCGAGGGCGTCGGCGGCGGCGGTCGGTTCCAGCAGGACGGCGAGCTGCTCGGCTGCGAGCGGGCTCAGCCGCACCACGGCCCGCTCGCGCAGCAGGGCGCGGGTGAACTCCCGTGCGGCGGCGGCCCAGTGGCCCGCGAGGTCGAACTCGGGATCCCGCTCGAACCGTTCGTCGCCCACCTCGGCGGTCTCGAAGCGGTCGACGCGGTACGAGCCGACCCGGCCGGACGCGCCGCGCGCCGCCAGGTACCACTGCCCGGCCTTCAGGACCAGGCCGTACGGCTCCAGCCGCCGCTCCCGGGTGCCGCCGCGCGCCGCGTACCGGGCCCGGAGGACGCGGTCCTCCCACACGGCGCGCGACACCTCGGCGAGCAGCGGCGGCGGTTCGGCGTCCCGGAACCAGGCCGGTGCGTCGAGGTGGAACCGCCGGGCGGCGGCCGCGGGGGCGTCGCCCAGGACGGCGGCGACCTTCAGCCGGGCGGCGAGGGCGTGCCCGGCCAGGCCCATGTCGCGCAGCGGGCCCGGGAGTCCGGCCAGGTGCAGGACCTCGGCCTCGGCGCGTTCGAGGCCGGTCAGGCGGGTGCGGTAGCCGTCGACGAGCCGGTAGCCCCCGCCGCGGCCGCGTTCGGCGTACACCGGCACGCCGGCCTCGACCAGCGCGGCGACGTCCCGCTGCACGGTGCGCTCGGAGACCTCCAGCTCGGCGGCGAGGTCCGCGGCGGTCATCGCCCGCCGGGTCTGGAGGAGGAGCAGCAGCGCGATGGCCCGGCTCGCCCGCATGTCGCCGTCCTCTCCGACCGCCCTCTCCGGCCGTCCGCGAATGTCTTCCCCGGGGCCCGGCACGCGGCCGGGCCGCCTTCAGGGTACGGGCGGGTCAGGAGTGGTCCGGTGCCTTCCCGAGGAGTGCGCCGAAGTCGGGGGCGAACACCGTCATCCACTGCGGGTGCAGCCGGAAGTAGACCACGTCGTGCTCCCAGTCGAAGGCGTCCCGGCCGTAGAAGTCCTGGAAGTACGCCAGCAGGTCCGGCCAGTCGGCGGCCGGCTCGCCGTCGAGGGGGTTGAGCACCTCCACGGTGCCGTGGGTGAACACACCCAGGTCCTCCCCGCGCAGGTGGGCGGCGCTGACGGCGGGCCGGGCGGCGAGGTGGCGGGCCTTGGCGGCGGTGCGCGCGGTGCCGAAGTGCCACTTCCCGTGCAGGAAGTGGCCGTCGGCGCCGCTGATCCGCGGCTCGCCCTTCGCCGTCACGGTGGACACCGCGAGCGTGCACATGCCGGTGAGCACCCGGGTGAGCTGTTCGGCGGTGAGGGTGCGTTCCTCGTTGATGATCGACCGCAGGTGCGCCGTGGAGCGGGCGAGCGAGGCGTCGAGGAGGGCCTGGAGGCGGTGCAGCTCGTCGGGGGTCTCACGCATGGGGGTTCCTCTGCTTTCCGTCGTCCCGGCCGGCGCCACCACGGCGCCGGTCGGCGGTTCCCACTGTCCCGGCAGAACCCGACATCCTCTGTCGTGTTTTCCGGCGGGTCCTCGGAAGACTTCCGCAGGGGTGCGCGGGCCGGCGACGCGGGCGCTACCGCAGCACGGACTCCAGGAAGTCGCTGCCGAGCCGGGTGACGACCGAGATGTCGAGCTGGTGGAGGAGGTAGCGGCCCCGGCGGCGGGTGACGAGCAGCCCGGCCTTCTTCAGGACGGCGAGGTGGCGGGAGACCTCGGGGGCGGTGATGCCGTACGCGTCGGCCAGCTCCTTCGTCGAGTAGGCGCCGCGCGAGAGGTTGCGGCACAGGTTCATCCGCATCGGGTGGGTCAGCGCGTCCAGGCGCAGCCGGACCAGCTCCACGGGCTCGGCGCCGCCGATCTCGTGGGCGGCGGCCGGGTACTGGATCACCGGCTGCCAGCCCGGGCCGTAGAGGGTGAAGAGGTGCGGCCAGCCGAGGACGGTCGGCAGCAGGGTGACGGCGGTGGTGCGGGCGGTGGTGCGGCCGTGCAGCAGTTTGTCGACGACGATGCGGCTGCCGTGCTCGTCCTTCTCCAGGCGCAGGGCCGGTGACGCGGCCGTGAGCGCCTCCGCGAGGCCCTTGCGGCGCAGCAGCTCGGTCTTGTCACGGGCGTCGGCGGCGAGCTGGACGCGGACCCGGCGCCAGGTGTCGGCGAAGAAGGCCTGGTCGCAGTCCTCCAGGAGGCGCCGGATCCAGGCGCGGGTGCCGGTGGGGTCGGCGAGCATCCGCTCGGCGAAGGCCGCCTGGCGCGGGCCGCGGGCGGCGGCCAGGTCGAGCGCGCGGCGCCGCGACCAGGCGTCGACCAGCGGGGACGGCAGGCCCTTGGGGTAGTGGTTGGTGCTGCAGGAGATCTCCAGGGCGGTGCCGACGAACTTCTCGTCGTCCATCCGATCGAGGTCGTCGAGTTCCTCGGCGAGGGTCTCCCGGGGCCGGGGCGGCATCAGGAAGTCGGAGCGCGTCGAACGCCACATGAACTCGGCCTCCAGCAGCCGGTCGGCGAGCTCCGGCTCCAGCGCGGCGGAGGTCGCCGTCGTCCACGCGTGCAGCCGGGCGTGGTGGGCGGGCTCGGCCAGCGCGTGCAGGGCGTTGCCGAGCTCGGCCAGCGGCGAGGGGCTGAAGGTGATCCGCTCGTGCGGCAGTCCGGTGATGTCAATGGTCACGCTCACCCCTCCATGGTGCAGGTCGGCCGTGGTGCCGGGCCGCGCGGGGGGCATCGTTTGACGGGGGTCGTCAATCGGCGGGACGGCTGCGCCGGCCGGAGTCCATCGTGGGCGCATGAACGCCCTCCACCAGCACCTCTTCGACAGTTACCGGGCCGCGCAGCACGGCGAGCCGGCCCCGCCCGCCCCCGGCACCCACGACCTCGCGGTGCTGCGCGCGGCCCGCGACCACCGCCGCTTCGAAGCCGTCCTCGCGGGACGCCCGGCCACCGGCCGCCTCCGCTTCCTCCTCCGCCGCTGGCTGCGCCCCGGGGCCTGCTGACGTCCGGTTCCCTGCGCACGGTCGACGTGAGGACACAAGGTGTCCTAAAGTGAAGGGAGTGTCACCGGCGCGTCCGCACACCACTCCGACCGAAGAGCGAAGGAGAACCACGGCCATGGCCGACACGTTCGAGACGGGCAAGTCCGACCTGGTGCAGCTGGCCCACCACCGGATGCGGACCGCGATCCCCGACAACGACTGGACGGTGCGTCAGAAGCTCGCCCTGACCTGCCGCATCCTGTTCGACGCCGGACACGACTCCGGGCTGGCCGGCCAGATCACCGCCCGGGCCGAACGCCCCGGCACCTACTACACCCAGCGCCTGGGCCTCGGCTTCGACGAGATCACCGAGGACAACCTGCTCCTCGTCGACGAGGACCTCGAGGTCCTGGAGGGCGACGGGATGGCCAACCCGGCCAACCGGTTCCACAGCTGGGTCTACCGGGCCCGCCCGGACGTCAACTGCATCATCCACACCCACCCGCCGCACGTCTCGGCGCTCTCGATGCTGGAGACCCCGCTGGTCGTCTCGCACATGGACATGTGTCCGCTGTACGACGACTGCGCCTTCCTGGAGACCTGGCCCGGCATCCCGGTCGGCAACGAGGAGGGCGAGATCATCTCCGCCGCCCTCGGGGACAAGCGCGCGCTCCTGCTCGCCCACCACGGCCAGCTGGTCGCCACCGGCACCGTCGAGGAGGCGTGCACGCTGGCCCTGCTCTTCGAGCGGGCCGCCAGGCTCCAGCTGCTGGCCGGCGCCGCCGGGAAGATCCAGGAGATTCCGGAGCCGCTGGCCAAGGAGGCGCACGACTGGACCTCCACCCCCAAGCGCGGCCAGGCGAACTTCGCCTACTACGCGCGCCGCGCACTGCGGGCCGGCCACGGGGACGCCTTGGCCGGGCACGCGGACGCCTTGGCCGGTCGCGGGGACGCTCTCGCCGGCCGGAAGGACGCCTGAGATGGCCGCCACCGCCCTGGAAGGGATCATCGCCTATCCGGTGACCCCGTTCTCGCCCGCCGACGGCGGCCCGGACCTCGGCCGTCTCACCGAG
This sequence comes from Kitasatospora sp. NPDC036755, assembly GCF_040636595.1. Lineage (NCBI taxonomy): Bacteria > Bacillati > Actinomycetota > Actinomycetes > Kitasatosporales > Streptomycetaceae > Kitasatospora > Kitasatospora sp. NPDC036755. The sequence goes on along the minus strand of NZ_JBEZUT010000167.1, from coordinate 5,717 downwards.
CTGATCGACCGGCTGGTCCGCTCCGGCTGCCACGCCGTCGCCCCGCTGGGCTCCACCGGCGAGAGCGCCTACCTCGACGACCAGGAGTGGTACGCCGTCGCCGAGGCCTCGGTGGCGGCCGTCGCGGGCCGGGTGCCCACCGTGGTCGGCATCGCCGACCTCACCACCCGCGGCGCCGTCCGCCGCGCCCGGTTCGCCGAACGGGCCGGCGCCGACGTGGTGATGGTGCTGCCGCTCTCGTACTGGCGGCTGGACGAGCGCGAGATCACCCGGCACTACACCGAGGTCGCCGACGCGGTCGGCATCCCGTTGATGGTCTACAACAACCCGGCCACCGCCGGGGTCGACCTCGGCCCGGAACTCCTGCACCGGCTGGTCGACCGGGTGGAGAACATCACCATGGTCAAGGAGAGCAGCGGCGACATCCAGCGGATGCACCGGCTCGCCCAACTGTCCGACGGCGCCCTGCCGTTCTACAACGGCTCCAACACCCTGGCACTGGAGGCCTTCGCGGCCGGCGCGGCCGGCTGGTGCACGGCGGCGCCCTGCCTCATCCCCGAGCTCACCCTCGACCTGTACCGGGCGGTGCGCGCCGGGGATCCGGAGACGGCCCGCCGGGTGTTCTACCGGCAGCTGCCGGTGCTGCAGTTCCTGCTCGGCGGCGGACTGCCGACCACCGTGAAGGCGGGCCTGGCCCTGTGCGGCCTGGACGCCGGGGAGCCCCGGCGCCCGCTGCTGCCGCTGGACGAGGAGCGGACGGCACGGCTGGCCGCGCTGCTGTCCGCGGCGGGGGCCGGCCCGGCGGCCGGCGCCGCCTGAGCCTCTCAGGGCAGCGTGGGGACCCGGTCCGCCGGGCCGTCCGGATCGTCGTGGATGACCACGAGGATCTCGGCCGGCTCCGGACCGGTGCTCCGGCAGCGGTGGGGCAGCGCCGAGTTGAAGTACACACTGTCCCCGGGGCCGAGCTCGACGCTGCGCCCGGGGAACTCCAGCACGGCGCTGCCCGCGTGCACGAAGAAGAACTCCTCGCCCAGGTGCGACTTGAACGGCGGGTCCGAGGGCGCGGTGGGCGGGTACATCACGAACGGCACCATCCGCTTGCCGCTGAGGCCGGTCGCGATGCCCTCGTAGTGGGAGGCCCCGGGATCGGTCCCGGGACCGATCGGCGTGCGCTCGCCGGCCCTGACCACGGTGACGAGCTCGGGCTCCACCTCGTCCGAGAAGAGCCGGCCGACGTCGACCTTGAGGGCGTGGGCCAGCTTGAGCGCCGTCGAGATCGACGGCTCGCTGATGCCGCGCTCGACCTTGGAGAGGTAGCTCTTGGTGACGCCGACCTGCTCGGCGAGTGCCTCCAGACTGAGCCGGTTCTGCTTCCTCAGCACCCGCAACCTGCCGGCCATGCGCCACCTCTCACCACGGAATCGTCCGGTCCATTATCGGCCCGGCCGGGAAGGGGCCGACGGGGTGCCGGCGGCGTCGGGGGCCGTCACCGGGCGGTGGGTGGGTCGTTGATCCGGGCACCGCTGCTCCGCGGGCGCGGCGGCAGTCGGAATCGGCCTGGAGGAGTCTGCGGTGTCCACCGTCACCAACCCGTTCACCGGTGCCTACACTCCGGTGGCCGAGGAAGTCACCGCCTTCGACCTGCCGGTCACGGGGACGCTCCCGGCCGAGCTCAACGGCCGGTACGTGCGCAACGGGCCCAACGGGATGCGGGCCGAGGACCCCCGGCCACGGCACCTGTTCGGCGGCTACGCCATGGTGCACGGGGTCCGGCTGCTGGAGGGGCGGGCCCGGTGGTACCGCAACCGGCTGGTCCGCAGCGCCGCCGTGGCCGAGGCCCTGGGGGAGCGGCCGCGCCCCGGCGCCGCGCCGAGGATCGCCGACGTCGCGCCCAACACCCACGTCATCGGGCACGCCGACCGCACCTTCGCGCTGGTCGAGGGCGGCTTCCGCCCGTACGAACTCTCCTACGAGATCGAGACGGTGGGCGCCAGCGACTTCTGCGGCACGCTGCCCGAGGGGTTCGCCGCGCACCCCAAGCTCGACCCCCTCACCGGCGAGCTGCACGCGATCACCTGGCAGCGGGACAGCGAGGTGCTGCGCCACCTGGTGCTCGACCCGCGGGGTGCCGTCGTCCGGACCGTGGACATCCCCGTCCCGCACCGGCCGGTGGTCCACGACATGGCGCTGACCAGGAACTTCGCCGTGGTCCTCGACCTCACGGCTCGGGTCAGCGAGCCCGACAACCGGGCGCGCCGGACGTACCCGGCGGTCTGGGACGAGACCCGTGGCGCACGGATCGGGCTGCTGCCCCGCACCGGCACCGAGGTCCGCTGGTACGAGGTCGAGCCCTGCTTCGTCTTCCACACGCTCAACGCCCACGAGGACGGCGACCGGGTCGTCCTCGACGCGGTGCGCTACCCGAGGATGTTCGTCGGCGGCGCGCTGGACGGCCAGAGCAGCCCCACCCTGGACCGCTGGACCCTCGACACCGTCTCCGGGGAGGTCACCGAGAGCCGCCTGGACGACCGGCCGCAGGAGTTCCCGGCGGTCAGCCCCGCGGTGGTCGGCGGCGCCCACCGCTACGGGTACGCCACGGTGGCCACCGACCTGCTGCGCCACCTGGCCGGCGCCGAGGCCCCCGGCACCCTGCCCCCGGAGACCGCCGGGGACGCCCTGATCAAGCACGACCTGCGGCGGCGGTCCAGCACCGTGCGGCGGCTCGGCGCAGGCCGCTACACCGGCGAGGTGTCCTTCGTCCCGAGGCCGGGCGCCCGCGCCGAGGACGACGGCTACCTGCTCGCCTACGTCCACGACCCGGAGCGGGGCGCGAGCGACCTCGTCGTCCTCTCCGCCGAGGACTTCACCGGCGCCCCGCTCGCCACCGTCCACCTGCCGGTACGGGTGCCGGCCGGTTTCCACGGCAGCTGGATCCCCGACCCCCGCTGAACGGTGTGCCCCACTGCTGAACGGTGTGCCCCCGCGCCGGGGGCGGCCGGCCCGGGCACGGGGCACACCGTGGCCGTCGAGGCGGGAGCCGGAGGCGGTCAGCCGTGGTGGTGGTCCGCCCGCTCCCTCCGGTGGCGGGGCAGCCGGTGGGACCCGACCGGTCGTCCGCCGGAGAGGTGCTCGGTGACGACCCGGTCCGCGACGGCCGGGTCGACCTTCCCGTACCAGACGTCGTCCGGCTGCACGCTGACGACGGGGGCCTGGTTGCAGGGGAACTGGCACCCCGTCTGGGTGACCAGCACGTCGTCGTCGCCCAGGCCCAGCTCGGTCAGCTTCAGCGCCAGGGCGCGCTGCACCTCCTCGGCGCCCACGGCCGTGCACCGCGAGCCGCGGCACACCATGACCTGGTGCCGGTGGCCGGGGACCTCCTCCCAGGCCGCGGACGTGAGGCCGGGCTCCGTGCCGGTGACCGCCTTCGTCGCCGCGGCCACCGTGGCGACCGCGTCCGGGGAGTCGGCGAGGCGGGTCGCGACGAGGAGTTCGGGGCGGTGGCCCGCGCGCTCGCGCCACCAGTGCGCGGCGATCCGCCGCAGCCAGGAATGGGCCGGGCCGGAGGCCGCGAGGCGGAGGCCGATCACGAGCACGGTCTCGTGGCCCGCGTCGGCCAGCCTGGTCAGCTCGGCCGACAGGGAGGGGTCTCCCTGCTGCAGGAACGCGGTCGAGGCCCGGTGCGCGGCCGCCGTCCGGAGGAGTTCGTCGCGGCGGACGACTTCCGCGACCGACATGCCGACCAGGAGCACGGCACTGCGGTGGGCGGGGGTATCCGGGGCGGGGGAGGTCATGGGGTCGTCCTTTCGGGGATCAGTCCGTTCCACCGGATGTGCGGCCGGTTGTGCCGGGGGTGTCGTTCCACGGTGACGTCGACGCCGTAGACGCGCGCGATCGTCTCCGAGGTGAGCACCTCGGCGACGGGCCCGTGGGCGACCGGCCGGCCGTCGAGCAGGACGGCGACCTCGTCGCAGTAGGCGGCGGCGAGTTCGAGGTCGTGCAGCGCTGCGACCGTGGTGATGCCCAGCCCGCGGACGGTTCGGAGGAAGCCGAGTTGGTGGCGCAGGTCGAGGTGGTTGGTGGGTTCGTCGAGCAGGAGCACGCCGGGCTCCTGCACCAACGCCCGCGCGAGCTGCACCCGTTGCCGCTCGCCGCCCGACAGCGTCGGCCAGGAACGCTCGAGCAGGTGGCCGACGTCGGCGGCGGCGACGGCACCGGCGAGGACGGACCGCTCGTGGGCGTCGGCGGCGGCGTTCGCCGGAACGGGCCAGCGGCCGCGGTGCGGCGTGCGCCCGAGTTCGATGACCTGACGGACCGTCAGTGAGAGCCGGGTGTCCGCCTGCTGTTCCATGAAGGCTACCTGCCGGGCCCGTCGGCGGGCCGGGAGCGTGTGGAGGTCCGTCCCGTCCAGGAGGACCCGCCCCGTGCTCGGCCGGGTCAGCCCGGCGACGGCGCGCAGCAGGGTGGTCTTCCCGGCGCCGTTGGGCCCGAGCAGGCCCGTGATCCGGCCGGGGCGGAACGCGAGCGAGACGTCGTCCAGCAGCGTGGCCGCGCCGACGCGCACGCCGAGGCCTTCCGCGCGCAGGTCGACGGGGGGCGTGCGCGTCACAGCGCCCTCCCGTCGGTCCGCCCCTGGCGCCACAGCAGCCAGGCGAAGAAGGGCGCTCCGAGTCCGGCCGTGACGACGCCGACGGGGATCTCACGGTCGGGGAGGACCGTGCGGGCCACGATGTCGCTGCCCACCAGGAGGGTCGCGCCCACCAGCGCCGACGCGGGCAGCAGGAGGGCGTGGCGCGGGCCGCAGACGAGCCGGACCACGTGCGGGACGACCAGGCCGAGGAACCCGATGACGCCGGTGTTGGCGACCAGGCACGCCGTCACCAGCGCGGCGGTGGCGACGAGGAGCCAGCGGGTGCGCTCGACGTGCACGCCGAGGGAGCGGGCGGAGGTCTCGCCGAAGGCGAAGGCGTCCAGGTCGCGGGCCGAGGAGGCCAGGACCGTGAGTCCGACCAGTGCGACCGTGGTCAGGAAGACGGCGGTGGGCCACCGCACGCCGGCGACCGAGCCGAGCGTCCACTCCATGACACCGCGCGCCGCGTTGCGGTCCCCGAGGACCATCACGACGAACGAGGTGTACGCCCCGCACATCTGTCCCACCGCGATGCCGGCGAGCACGGTCCGGGTGGTCGGCAGTGACCGGGTGCGGGCGCCGGCCAGGGCCAGGACGACGACGGCGGCGAGCAGGGCACCGGCGAAGGCCGCCGTCGCCACCGCGCCGGTGCCCACGGCGCCGGTCACGCCGACGCCGAGGACGATCACGGTGACCGCGCCGGCGGCGGCTCCGTCCGAGATCCCGAGCAGGAAGGGGTCGGCCAGGTCGTTCCCGGTCAGCGTCTGCAGCACCGCGCCGCAGACCGCCAGGCCGGTGCCGGTGGCGGCCGCTCCCAGCACCCGGGGCAGCCGCAGCTGCCAGACGATCCGGTCGTCCAGCAGCGTCACGTCCGGGCTGCCCAGCCCGAGACGGCGCATGACGACGTCGATCACGGTCCCGACCGGCTCGTGCTGCGAGCCCACGGCCAGGCCGAGGAGCACCGTGGCCAGGAGCAGGGCCGCGCCGACGGCCATCTGGCAGAACAGCACACTGTCGGTGGCCGCCTGGAGTCCCGGCAGGGCCGCGCTGACCGCTTCGGTGCCGACCTCGATGGTGTTGGTGAACGGGG
>NZ_JBEZUT010000166.1:0-19127 GCF_040636595.1 Kitasatospora sp. NPDC036755 | reverse complement strand
GTGATGGCCAGCACGAACGCGGCGTAGAGCGGATCGGGGCGGCTGGCCATCACTCTCGGCATTCGGCGCGGCGAGATCGTCGGGCTCCGTTGGTCTGAGGTCGACCTCGACCACCGGGCCGCGGCGGATTCCCCGGCTCGGCTCCGGCGGCCGACCGGGGCCTCGGCCCGCGCCGATCGCCCTCGGCCGGATCCGCGTCCTCCGTCGTGCCCATGCGACGCTCCCATTCCGCGCAGCCCGGACCGGTGCGCGGGCGTGGTCATGGGTGCGCCGGTGCCGGGGTGAATCGTGACGCGTCATCATCCCGCACGGCGGGCAGGGGTGTCGGGCGCTTTTCCGGATCAGGACCGACCCATCGCAGGACCGATACGCGAACGCGACCGGCGGCCGGGAACCGGGCACCGCAGGCGCCGAAGCCGATGCCGAGACCGTACCGACGCCGACGCCGTCCGTTCGGGCACGCGCCCGGGCCCGAACGGGGCCGGCCCGCTCCCCCGGCTCCGAGGCGGCCCCAGGCGGCCCTCCGAAGCCCTCCGACGGCCTCCGACGGCCCGCCCGCAGCCCGCAGTCTGCTCTCGGCCGGCTCTCAGTCGACCCTCGACCGGCCGTCGACCGGGCGCCCCATCGGCTCGTCCACGATCCGCCGGGCGATCTCACCGGGCCGCACCGGCCGTCCGAAGTGCCAGCCCTGCGCCCAGTCGCAGCCCATGGTCCGCAGCCGCTCCGCGTCCCGGAGGGTCTCCACGCCCTCGGCGGTGACGTTCAGCCCGAGCGCGTGCGCCATCGACACCAGCCCGCTGACGATCCGCCACCCGGTGGACTCGTCCTTCCCCGGTTCGTGCAGGTCACCGACGAAGGAGCCGGCGATCTTCAGCCCGGAGACGGGCAGGTCGCGCAGGTAGGCGAGGTTGGACCAGCCGGTGCCGAAGTCGTCCACGGCCAGCGACACCCCGAGGTCGACCAGCCCGTGCAGGGTGCGCAGCGCCTCGTCCTCCGGCCCGACCACGGTCGACTCGGTGATCTCCAGCTGCAGCCGGGCCGGGTCCAGCCCGGTGCTGTCCAGGATCCGGCCGAGGTCGGTGACCAGGGCGGCGCTGCGGGCCTGCCGGACCGCCAGGTTGACGTTGAGCTGCGGGGCGGCGTCGCCGTACCGCTTGATCCAGTCCGCGGCCTGGCCGCAGGCCTGCTCCAGCACCCAGCGGCCGAGCGGCATGATCAGCCCGGTCTCCTCGGCGGTGGTGACGAACTCGTCCGGGCCGAGCACGCCGAGCTGCGGGTGGCGCCAGCGCACCAGCGCCTCCACGGCGGCCAGCCGACCGTCGGCGAGGCGGTAGAGCGGCTGGTAGTCGATGAAGAACTCGCCGCGGTCGAGGGCCGCGGGCATCCGCACGGACACCGCGTAGCGGCTGACCGCCCGGGCGTTCTCCTTGGGGTCGAACAGCGTCCACCGGCCGCGACCGGCCTCCTTGGCACGGTACAGCGTGAGGTCGGCGGCCCGGACGGCGGCGCCCGGGGTGGTGGTGGACACCCGGCGCTCCAGCACGCCGACGCTGGCGCCGACGGCGAGCTTGTGGTCCCCGATCAGCACCGGCCCGGCCAGCGCCTTGAGGACGGTCTTCGCGGCGGCAACCGCCTCCTGCTCGCCCCGGCACTTCTCCAGCAGGACGACGAACTCGTCGCCGCCGAGCCGGGCCACCAGGTGGCCGAGCGGGCTGAGGGCGGCCTTCAGCCGGGCGGCGACGGCGGCCAGCAACTGGTCGCCCATGTCGTGGCCGAGGCTGTCGTTGACCACCTTGAAGCCGTCGAGGTCGACGTAGCAGAGGCCGAAGCGGGCACCGGGCTCGGGCTCCTCGAACAGCTTCTCCAGCCGCTCGAAGAAGGCCGCGCGGTTGGGCAGGCCGGTGAGGGGATCGTGGGTGGCCTGGTGGCGCAGCCGCTCCTGGAGGCGGTAGCGGTCGGTGACGTCCTCCAGCATCGCGACCTGGTACTGCGGGACACCGTCGTCGTCGCGGATCAGCGAGACGGTCAGGTGGGTCCAGATGATCTCGCCGTCCTGCCGGTAGTACGGCTTGTCGAACTGGAAGTAGTCCCGCTTGCCGCTGATCAGCTCCTCGTAGGCCTCCCACACGCCCGGGGTGTCCTCCGGGTGCACGAGGTCGCCGACCCGGCGGCCGATCATGTCCTCCGGGCCCGCGCCGAACAGCTCCTGGAGGGCCTTGTTGACCGCCAGGATGTTGCCGTCGGTGTCACCGATGCCGATGCCGATCGCCGCGCTCTCGAACAGGGCCCGGAACCGGGCCTCGGACGCGCGCAGCGCCCGCTCGGCCTCCTTGCGGGCGGAGTCGGCGGCGGTGCGGATCGCCTCCTGCTCGGTCAGCGTGCGCTCGCGCAGGGCGGCCGCCCAGCCGGCCGCGAAGGCGCCGGTCAGGGCCGGGCCGCGGTCGTCGTGGACGGGCTGCGCCTGGAGCAGCTCGACCGCCCGGGCCAGCAGCACCGGGTCGGTGAAGTGCGCGTCGACCAGTTCGGCGCCGGCCTGCGCGGCCAGCCGCGGCTCGAACGGATCGTCCTCCTGGGCGCGGTGCAGCAGCGCCGCGGTGCGCGCGACCAGCCGGCCGAGCAGCCCGGGGTGGACGGCGATGCCGTGGTCGGCGGAGAGCAGCCGGGACCAGTCCTCGTGGAACCGCTCCGCGTTGCCGCGCACCGGGGTGGTACTCATCTGCTGAACCTGGTTCCTCTGGTGTGCGCGCCGGCTCCGGCGGGCCCGGTCAGCCCGGTTCGCCCGGCGGGCCCGGTCAGCCCGGCAGGCGCGACAGGCCCGGCGGCGGCCGCCGCGCGGGGCGTACGGCCGTCGGTGCCTCGTCCGTCGCGTCCGCTCAAGGGCGGATCCCGACGCCCGCGACCCCGGCTATCCGCTCGGGGTGCTCGCCGACCGTACCGGGCTGATCCGGGCGCCACAGCGGCAGGTGGACCACGCCCGGCTCGACCAGCTCGAAGCCGGAGAACATCGCGGTGATCTGCTCGTGGGTGCGCATGGTCAGCGGGGTCGGCGTCCGCTGGTAGAGCTTCTGGTGGTCCTCCGCCTGGTCCGGGCGGCTCTCCAGGGCGGCGTGCGAGAGCACCAGCGCGCTGCCGGGCGGGAGGGCGTCGCGGATCACCCCGATCAGCTTCCACGGGTCCTCGTCGTCGCTGACGAAGTGGGCGACGGCGACCAGCAGCACCGCCACGGGCTCGCCGGCCGCCAGCAGTTCGACGACCTCGGGGCGGGCCAGCAGGTCGGCGACGTCGCGCAGGTCGGCCTGGGCGACGGCGCTGGCGGGGTCGTCCTCCAGCAGCAGGCGGCTGTGCGCGACGGCGACGGGGTCGCGGTCCACGTAGACGACCTTCGTCTCGGGGCGGATCGCGCGGGCGATCTCGTGCACCGCTCCGAAGGTCGGGATGCCGGAGCCGATGTCCAGGAAGCGGGTGATGCCCCGCTCGGCGAGGAAGGTCACGGCGCGGCGCAGGAAGGCCCGGTTGGAGCGCATGATCTGCGGCAGCTCCGGCCACATGGCGATCGCCTTGCGCGCCATCTCCCGGTCGACCTCGAAGTTGTGCGAGCCCCCGAGGTAGTAGTCGTAGACCCGCGCGGCGTTCGGTTTGTCCAGGTCCGTACCCTCCGGTACCCAGCTCGGTCGCCGCATGCCTGTGACTCCTTCACTCCGGTTCTGGGGTTGCAGCGCCTTGGGAGAGCTGCCGTGACTGATGAGACTACAAGCACAGAAGATCCTCCCCCGCACCCCGAACGGGTGCAAGCGGAGGGCACCCGTCACGGTGGGCGGAGACCATCGGAACCCATTCCTCCGGTTCGGCGCCCGCCACGGCGGCCAACTCGGGAACGGTCCAACGGCGTTAGCCCCCTGGGGCCGGCCTCGCCGGACTAGGGTGGGGCCGTGGACCCCAATCACTACCGGTTCCGGGGCGTCTGGCGGCTCCCCGCTCCGGCGTCCGCCGTGTACGCGGCGCTGGAGGACGTGCGGAGCTATCCGCTGTGGTGGCCGGAGATCCGCGAGGTCCGCCCGACCGGCGAGGAATCCGGGGACGTGGTGGTGCGCGCACTGCTGCCGTACCGGCTGGTGATCGGCCTGGTGGCGAGCCGGCGCGACCCGGCGGCCGGGGTGCTGGAGGTGGCCATGCGGGGTGACCTGACCGGGTGGTCGCGGTTCACGGTGACGCCGGACGCGGCAGGCCCGCCCGCCGCCGCATGCAGCCGGGTGCTGTTCGAGGAGGACACCCGGCCCGGCAAGCCCCTGCTGCGCCGTCTCGCCCTGCCCCTGCACCCGCTGTTCCGGGCCAACCACGCGGTGATGATGCACCGGGGGCGGCGGGGGCTCGCGGCGTACCTGGCGGGGCGGACGGCGGGCGACGGGGTGGCCGACGGCGGACGGGTGGCGGCGCACAGATGACGGACGACAGCTTTCAGCGAACAGATGACAGATTTCGAAATCTGTCATCTGTTCGCGACTCCCCCGACCCCGACTTCGGCTTCGACGCCCCCTTCGACCGCACCGGCACCGGCAGCAGCAAGTGGGCCCGGGCGGACGCCCCCGGGGTGATCCCGATGGGCCTCGCCGACATGGACCTGCCCGGCCCGCCCGCCGTCGCCGAGGCGCTGGAGCGACGCGCCCGCCACCGCGCGTACGGCTACACGGTGTGCGACCCGGCCAGCCGCGTGCTGGTGGCCGACTGGTACCGCACCCGGCACGGCGCCGCGGTGGACCCGGACTGGGTCCTCCTGCTGCCCTGCGGCCCGCGCACCGCGCTGCGCGTCCTGCTGGAGGCCGTACGGACGCGGGCCCCCGTCCTGTTCCCCACCCCCGACTGGGGCGGATTCGCCCAGCTCTGCCGCGCGGCCGGCCTCCCGTACCGCGAGCTGCCGCTCCGGCCGGGCCCGGACGGCTACCGGCTCCCTACCGGCCCGTTGCCCCGCCCCACCGGAGCCGTGCTGCTGAGCAACCCGCACAACCCCTCCGGCACGGTGTGGCCCACCGACTCGCTGCGGACCCTCGCCGCCTCGGCGGCCGAGAGCGGAGCCCTGCTGGTCTCGGACGAGGTGCACGGCGACCTCACCCACCCCGGCAGCGCCCATCCCGTCGCCGTCACCACCGCCGACCCGGCGCACCGGCCGCTCGTCGTCACCCTCAACTCCGTCGGCAAGACCTTCAACTGCTCCGGCATCCCCAGCAGTTTCGCGCTCGTGCCCGATCCCGGCCTGCGCGCCCGGTTCACGGAGGCGCTGGCCGGCTACGGCCTCTGGGAGGGCGGCCTGCTGGAGCAGACCGTGCAGCGGGCGGCGCTGCGCGAGGGCGGCCCCTGGCTGGACGCGCTGCTGACCCACCTGGCCGGCGCCCGCACCCGGCTGACCGACCGGCTCGGGCCCGCCGTCCTCTCCTCCCCGCGGGCCTCGTACCTGCTCTGGCTGGACGCCGTCGCGCTCGGCCTGCCGCCCGCCGACGCCCGCCGGGCGCTGCTGGCGCGCTGCGGCCTGGAGGCCTCCGACGGCGCCGAGTTCGGCCCCGGCGGCCGGGGCTCGCTGCGCCTGAACTACGCCCTGCCGGGGCCGGTCCTGGCGGCGGTGCTGGAGCGGCTCGAGCGCCTGTGACCCCGGCACATGCCCGGCGGGACGCGGCCCCGCAGCCCGGCCGCCCGTCGTCCGGAAACCCGTCCTCACCCGTTCGCCACAGGCCTGACCTGCGGGAACGAACGTTCACACGATTTTTGCGGAGCGCCCCCGCATGCTCCGTAGCAGACTGGGCAAAGTAGACCGGGCCGCAATCGTGATCCCGAGGATGGTGAGTCCGGTGATACCGGTATCCCGCACCACTCCGCCCGAACGGCAGAGCACGCCACCACCCCCGCCCGGGGTAACCCCGTTGACCGAATCGGGGGCGCGCAGCCATGTGTCGGGCGTCTGCTTCAAGATCGGACCGCCCCGTCTGGTGGGGGTGGAGGTCGAGTGGTTCGTCCATGACGACCGATGTCCCTCCCGACCCGTACGGCCGGAACTGCTCCACGCCGCACTGGAGTCGCTGCCCCTCGGCGGCCCGGACGGCGCCTCGCTCCCCTCCGGTTCGCGCCTCACGCTCGAACCCGGCGGACAGGTCGAGCTCAGCTCCCCGCCCGCCACCGGCCTCCTGGCCTGCGTCGAGGACACCCGACGCGATCTGACCGCCCTGCGGGCCGCCTTCGCGGCGCAGGGCCTGCGCCTCACCGGCACCGGAACGGACCCCTTGGCCCGCCCCCGGCGGATGGTGCTGGACCACCCCCGCTACCTCGCGATGGAGCGCTTCTTCGACTCCGCGGGGCCCTGGGGCCGCATCATGATGACCGGCACCGCTTCGGTGCAGGTGTGCCTGGACGCCGGGGAGGCGGACGGCCCGCAGGCCGTCGAGCGCCGCTGGCGACTGGCCCACCGGCTGGGCCCGGTCCTGGTCGCCGCCTTCGCCAACTCCCCCACGCTGGACGGCCGTTCCACCGGCCATCGATCCACCCGGCAGGCCGTCTGGTCCCGGATGGATCCGACCCGAACGCTCGCCCCGGAGCCGGACCACGGCGACCCGCGGGAGGCCTGGGCGCAGTACGTGCTGGATGCCGAAGTGCTGTGCCTGCGAAGGCCCGAGGGCCTGCCCTGGACGGCACCGGCCGGCCTGACCTTCCGTGACTGGATCCGCGGCGCGGGCGAACGCCCGCCCACGCTCGACGACTTGGACTACCACCGCACCACCCTCTTCCCGCCCGTGCGCCCGCGCGGCCACCTGGAGCTGCGCATGATCGACGCCCAGCCCGGGGACGGCTGGGTGGTGGTCACCGCGCTGGTCACCGCGCTGCTGGACGACCCGAAGGCCGCCGACACCGCGCTGGCCGCCCTGGAGCCCCTGGAGTGCGCGGACGGACCGCGCCCACCGCGCAGCGAGGTGTGGCGCCGCGCCGCCACCCTGGCGATGGCCGACCCGGAGCTGCGCCGCGCCGCCCTCACCTGCTTCGCCGCCGCCGACGCCGCGCTGGGCCGCCTGCCCGGTGCCGAGCGACTGCGCGTCGCCGTCGCCGAGTTCGCCGAACGCTACCCCGCGCGCGGCCGCTGCCCGGCCGACGACCAGCTGGACGCCCTGCGCTCCGGTGCCCGACGCACCCCCTCGGAGGAGGCGACACCATGACCGACGTCCGATCCCACGGCGGCACTGGGGCGGGCGGCGCGGACCGCACCGCGAACCGCACCACCGGTCCCGCCGCCGACAGCCCCACTACCGCCGGTCCCCCCACCACCGGCCCCACCCGCGTCGAAACGGACACCGTCAGCACCGAGGCGCTGCGCGAGAGCATCGCCGCCGAACTGCTGGCCGCCCGCGCCCGCACCGCCGCGCTGACCGACTGCGTCGAGGACGGCGACCTCACCGCCCAGCACTCCCCGCTGATGTCCCCGCTGGTCTGGGACCTCGCGCACATCGGCAACCAGGAGGAACTCTGGCTGCTGCGCAACGTCGGCGGCCGCGACCCGATGCACCCCGAGATCGATCCGCTGTACGACGCCTTCCAGCACCCCCGCGCCGAGCGCCCCGGTCTGCCGCTGCTGCCGCCCGCCGAGGCCCGCGCCTACGCCCACGAGGTGCGCGGCCGGGTGCTGGACCTGCTCGCCGCCAGCCCGCTGGAGGGAGCGCCGCTGCTGGAGGCCGGGTTCGCGTTCGGGATGATCGCCCAGCACGAGCAGCAGCACGACGAGACGATGCTGATCACCCACCAGCTCCGCAGGGGCGAGCCGGCCCTGGCCGCTCCCCCGCCGCCGCCACCGCCCGCCGACGCGGCCCTCCTTCCGGCCGAAGTCCTCGTCCCGGCGGGCCCGTTCACCATGGGCACGGACACCGAGCCGTGGGCCCTGGACAACGAACGCCCGGCGCACACCGTCGACCTGCCGGCCTTCCTGCTGGACACGACCCCGGTCACCAACGCCGCCTACCTGCGCTTCATCGCGGACGGCGGCTACGACGAGCCGCGCTGGTGGACACCGGAGGGCTGGGAGCACCGCCGGCGCGCCGGCCTGACCGCCCCGCTGTTCTGGCACCGCCAGGACGGCCAGTGGCTCCGCCGCCGCTTCGGCACGGTGGCGCCGGTCGAACCGGACGAGCCGGTGCTGCACGTCAGTTGGTACGAGGCGGACGCCTACGCCCGGTGGGCCGGGCGGCGGCTGCCGACCGAGGCGGAGTGGGAGAAGGCGGCCCGGCACGATCCGGCCACCGGCCGGTCCCGCCGCTACCCCTGGGGCGACGGGCCGCCCGGCCCCGAGCACGCCAACCTCGGCCAGCGCCATCTGCGCCCGGCCGCGGCGGGCAGCTACCCGGCGGGCCAGTCACCTTACGGAGTACGCCAGTTGATCGGCGACGTATGGGAGTGGACGGCCAGCGACTTCCACTCCTACCCGGGCTTCCGGGCCTGGCCGTACGACGAGTACTCGAAGGTGTTCTTCGGCCCCGAGTACAAGGTGCTGCGCGGCGGCTGCTTCGCGGTGGCGCCGGTCGCCTGCCGGGGGACGTTCCGCAACTGGGACTACCCGATCCGACGGCAGATCTTCGCCGGGTTCCGCACCGCGCGCGACCTGGAGGATGCCTGATGTGCCGTCATATCGCTTATCTGGGCGAGCCTGTGGCGCCCCGGGAGCTGCTGGTCCACCCGCCGTTCGGGCTGTACCGGCAGTCCTGGGCGCCCCGGGTCCAGCAGTACGGCACGGTCAACGTGGACGGCTTCGGAATCGGCTGGTACGCGGACGGGGACGAGGTGCCCGCCCGCTACCGCCGGACCGGACCGGTCTGGGCGGACGAGACCTTCGCCGACCTCGCCCGGGTGGTCCGCACCCGGGCGCTGCTGGCCGCCGTCCGGTCCGCCACCGAGGGCTGCGCGCCGGGCGAGGGCGCGGCGGCGCCGTTCGCCGCCGAGCGCTGGCTGTTCAGCCACAACGGCGCGGTGGCCGGCTGGCCCGGCAAGCTGGACGCACTGGCCGCCCTGCTGCCCCCGGCCGAGCTGCTGGAGCTGGAGGCCCGCACCGACTCGGCCCTGCTGTGGGCGCTCACCCTGCACCGCCTGCGGGCCGGCGCCGGGCTGGGCGAGGCGCTGGCGGGCACCGTCGCGGACGTCGCCGCGCACACCTCCGGCCGGCTCAACCTGCTGCTCACCGACGGCACCGCGATCGGCGCGACGACCTGGGGCGACACCCTGTACCACCGCACCCTGCCGGGCCTCGGCACGGTGGTGGCCTCCGAGCCGTACGACGACGCGCCGGGCTGGACGCCCGTCCCGGACGGTTCGCTGCTGCTGGCGGACTCGCGCGGCGTCACCCTGAGCCGCCTCTCCGGCCGCGACTGACCCTTCACTCTCCCTTCATCTTCTGAACAGAGGAACCACCCTGTCATGGACACATTCGAACTCACCCGGCTGCTCCCCGCGGACCACTTCAGCACCGCGCTGCGCCACGACGTGCAGCACGGGCTGACCTCGCGGCCCAAGTGGCTGCCGCCCAAGTGGTTCTACGACGCGCGGGGCAGCGAGCTGTTCGAGGAGATCACCCGGCTGCCCGAGTACTACCCGACCCGCGCGGAGCGGGCCATCCTGACCGCCCGGGCCGGCGAGATCGCGGCCGCGACCGGGGCCCGCACCCTGGTCGAACTGGGCTCCGGCTCCTCCGAGAAGACCCGGCTGCTGCTGGACGCCCTGCGCGCGCTCGGCACCCTGGAGACGTACGTGCCGGTGGACGTCAGCGAGAGCGCGCTGACGGCGGCCGGCGGCGCGCTCGCCGCCGAGTACCCCGGGCTGGCGGTGCACGGCGTGCTCGCCGACTTCACCGCCCGGCTCGGCCTCCCCCCGGAGGGCGGCCCCCGCCTGGTCGCCTTCCTCGGCGGCACCCTCGGCAACCTGCTGCCCCTGGAGCGCGCGGCCTTCCTGACCGGCCTGCGCGCCGCCCTCGACCCGGGCGACTTCCTGCTGCTCGGCACCGACCTGGTCAAGGACCCGGCGGTGCTGGTCGCCGCCTACGACGACTCCGCCGGGGTGACCGCCGAGTTCAACCGGAACGTGCTGAACGTGCTCAACCGGGAGCTGGGCGCCGACTTCGACCCGGACGCCTTCGAGCACGTCGCGGTCTGGGACGCCGAACAGGAGTGGATCGAGATGCGGCTGCGTTCGCTGCGCGCGCAGTCCGTGAAGATCCCGGCGCTGGGCCTGCCGGTGGAATTCGCCCGGGGCGAGGAGCTGCGCACCGAGGTGTCGGCCAAGTTCCGCCGGGAGCGGGTGGCCGGGGAACTGGCGGCGGCGGGGCTGCGGCTGAGCCACTGGTGGACCGACCCGGAGGGCCGGTTCGGGCTCTCGCTGGCCTCGCCCGTCTGAGCACCGCGCCCGAGCGCCACACCCTGACGCCGCGGCGGGGCGCCACGGCTGAGCGCCACACCCGGGCGCCACACCCGGGCGCCACCCCCGGGCACCGCGGCTGAGCGCCACACCACGTCCACAGCCGGGGCCGCCCAATTTGCTTGTTCACCTTACGAATTCTCAGAGCGAAACTTGAGGTTCCCGGTGTACAAGACTTGAACATGTAGGGGTTACGATCTCGGCTACCGAGCTCAGCGTTGAGTACCAGGAGTCAGATCGTGAGCGTCACCCAGAAGCCCTCCGGGGCGGTCGAGGCCTCCGTGCCCGGCCGCCTCGGCTTCGTCGTCTTCATCACCGCGGCAGCGGCCCTCGGCGGCTTCCTGTTCGGCTACGACAGCTCCGTGATCAACGGCGCCGTCTCCGGGATCCAGGAGAAGTTCGGCGTCGGCAGCGGCGTGACCGGCCTGATCGTCTCCTCCGCCCTGCTGGGCTCGGCGGTCGGCGCCGCGGTCGCCGGCCGGTTCGCCGACCGGTACGGCCGCATCAAGGTCATGAAGGCGGGCGCGCTGCTGTTCGCGGTCAGCGCGGTCGGCTCGATGCTGCCGTTCTCCTCCTGGGACCTCGCCCTGTGGCGCGTCCTCGGCGGCGCGGCCATCGGCATCGCCTCGGTGATCGCCCCGACCTACATCGCCGAGGTCGCGCCGACCAGGTACCGGGGCCGGCTGGCCTCCTTCCAGCAGGCCGCGATCGTGCTCGGCATCGCGATATCCCAGCTGGTCAACTGGCTGCTGGCGCAGGCCGCCGGCGGTGACACCCGCGGCCGGCTGCTCGGCCTGGAGGCCTGGCAGTGGATGCTCGGCATCTGCGTCGTGCCGGCCGCGATCTACTTCGTGCTCGCCTCGATGATCCCCGAGTCCCCGCGCTACCTGATCCAGGCCGAGCGCCTGGACGAAGCCCGCAAGGTGCTCGTCCAGGTCGAGGGCGAGGGTGTGGACACCGACGCCCGGATCGCCGAGGTCCAGGGCCTGATCGCCTCCGACCACCGCCCGCGCTTCCGCGACCTGCTCGGCGGCCGCTTCGGCCTGCTCCCGATCGTCTGGGTCGGCATCGGCCTGTCGGTCTTCCAGCAGCTGGTCGGCATCAACGTGATCTTCTACTACTCGTCGATCCTCTGGCAGTCGGTCGGCATCGACCAGAGCAACTCCCTGCTGATCAGCTTCGTCGGCTCGGTGATCAACATCCTGGGCACCGTGATCGCGATCGTGCTGGTCGACCGGATCGGCCGCAAGCCGCTCGCCCTGATCGGCTCGGCGGGCATGGCGGTCGCGCTCGGCACGGCCGGCTGGGCCTTCTCCTCGGCCACCGGCAGCGGGGACAACCTCACCCTGCCCGACCTCCAGGGCACCGTCGCCCTGATCGCCGCCAACGCCTTCGTGCTGTTCTTCGCGATGTCCTGGGGCGTGGTCGTCTGGGTGATGCTCGGCGAGATGTTCCCGAACCGGATCCGTGCCGCCGCGCTCTCCGTCGCCGCCTCCGCGCAGTGGATCGCGAACTGGGTGATCACCGTCTCGTTCCCGTCCATGTCGCGCTGGAACCTGTCGGCGACGTACCTGATCTACGCCGCCTTCGCGGCGCTGTCCATCCTCTTCGTGGCGAGGTTCATGAAGGAGACCAAGGGCGTCCGGCTGGAGGACATGGGCTGATCCGCCCGTCGGACTCCCGGCCCCCGCACCCCCTGCGCCGAGCGCGACGGGGTACGGGGGCCGAATCGTTTCCGCAGGACCGGAGCCGCCGTTCGGGGTTGCGCGAGGCGGAACGCGTCCCGGCAGAGCGGCCGGAGTGGACGGGGCAGGACGGGGCAGGACGGGACGAGAAGGTTCAGGACCGTTCGGCGAGCCGGGCGTAGCGCAGGGCGAGCCCGTCGAGCAGTGCCTCCAGCCCGGTCTCGAACGCCCCCTCGTCCACCGCCCCCCGGTGCCCGGCCAGCCGGTGCGCCTCGCCGAGGTGCGGGTAGTCGGCCGCGTCGTAGACCTCGGCGTCCGCCGGGAAGCCGGCCGCGAAGGAGGCCAGCGCCGAGCCGGTGACGAAGTAGCGCATCAACGCGCCGATCCTGGTCGCCTGGCCGCGCGGCCACCCGGAGTCGACCAGGTGGCCGAAGACGGCGTCGGCCAGGCGCAGCGCGTTCGGCCGCCGCCCGGGGCCCTGGGCGAGCACCGGGACGATGTTGGGGTGGGCGGCCAGCGCGGCGCGGTAGGAGCGGGCCCAGTCGCGCAGCGCCTCCGGCCAGGCTGCCCGACCGGGCTCCCCGGGAACCCCGGGAACCCCGGTCGTCCCGGAACTCCCCGAGGTCCCGAACATCGACAGGTCGACCTCGCCCATGACGCTGTCCACCACCGCGTCCAGCAGCTCGTCCTTGGTCGCGAAGTGGTTGTAGAGCGAGGGCCCGCTGACAGACAGCTCGGTGGCGAGTCGGCGGGTCGAGAGGGCGTCCAGACCCTCGTCGTCGATCAGCCGCAGCGCGGCGGCGACGATGCGCTCGCGGCTGAGCAGCGGGGTGCGTGGACGGGCCATCGCCTCGGGTACCTCCGGTTCCTCCGGTCGGGTGTGCTGGGGACCGATTCTGGCAGGTGCCCCTTCCCAGCGCGGGCCGGGCGGGGCTACAGTCGCCCCATAAAACTTGCAGCGCTAGTTTAATGGGGCCGGAGCCGGATTCCGAGCCCCGGACACCGGATTCGGGAGCCGCCGTGAACCTGGAGTTGTCCGAGGAGCAGAGCGCCGTCCGGGACCTCGCGGCCTCCTTCACCGACCGCGAGATCGTGCCGTACGCCGCCGAGTGGGACCGGGCCGAGTCCGTGGACCGCGCGATCATCGGCAAGCTGGCCGAGGTCGGCTTCCTCGGGCTGACCATCCCGGAGGAGTACGGCGGAAGCGGCGGCGACCACCTCGCGTACTGCCTCGTCCTGGAGGAGCTCGGACGCGGCGACTCGGCCGTGCGCGGGATCGTCTCGGTCTCGCTCGGCCTGGTCGGCAAGTCGGTCAACGCCTTCGGCACCGAGGAGCAGAAGCGCCACTGGCTCCCCCGGCTCACCTCGGGCGAGGCGCTCGCCTGCTTCGCCCTCACCGAACCGGGCACCGGATCGGACGCCGCCAACCTCACCACCCGGGCCGTCCGGGCCGGCGAGGACTGGCTGATCAGCGGCGCCAAGACCTTCATCACCAACGGCACCTGGGCCGACGTCGCCCTGGTCTTCGCCCGCACCGGCGGCGACGCGCCCGAACTGCGGGGCCACCGGGGCATCACCGCGTTCCTGGTCCCCACCGACCTGCCCGGCTTCACCCGCACCGAGATCCACGGGAAGCTGGGCCTGCGCGGCCAGGCCACCGCCGCGCTCTCCCTCGAGGACGTCCGGGTGCCGGACAGCGCCCGGCTCGGCGAGGTCGGCAAGGGGTTCACGGTGGCGATGGCCGCACTGGCCAAGGGCCGGATGTCGGTGGCGGCCGGCTGCGTCGGCATCGCCCGGGCCTGCCTGGAGGCCGCCGTGCGCTACGCGGGCGAGCGCGAGCAGTTCGGAAAACCGATCGCCTCGCACCAGCTCGTCCAGGAGCTGCTGGCCGGCATCGCCGTGGACGTCGAGGCGGCCCGGCTGCTCACCTGGAAGGTCGCCGACCACATCGAGCGCGGACTGCCGTTCGCCACCGAGTCCTCCGTCGCCAAGCTGTACGCCGGCGAGGCCGCCGTCCGGGCCGCCAACAACGCGCTCCAGGTCTTCGGAGGCTACGGCTTCATCGACGAGTACCCGGTCGGCAAGTACCTGCGCGACGCGCGGGTGATGACCCTCTACGAGGGCACCAGCCAGATCCACCAGCTGCTCATCGGACGTGCCCTCACCGGCGTCAACGCCTTCTGACGCCCCCGGCACCGGACCAGCCCCGCCACCCGACAAGGAGCCCGACGACGTGCGTCCCGTCTACTTCGCCGCCGCCCGCCGCACACCCATCGGCCGGCTGCGCGGTGCGCTCGCCACGGTCCGCCCTGACGACCTCTCGGCCACCGTGCTGCGCGCCCTGCTCGCCGACGTACCCGCGCTCGACCCGGCCCGGATCGACGACGTCTACTGGGGCGCCGCCAACCAGGCCGGCGAGGACAACCGCAACGCCGCCCGGATGGCCGTGCTGCTGGCCGGCCTCCCGGCGACCGTCCCCGGAGCCACCGTCAACCGCCTCTGCGCCTCCGGGCTGGAAGCCGTGACCCTCGCCGCCCGGGCCATCGGCTCCGGCGAGGCGGACGTCGTGCTGGCCGGCGGCTGCGAGTCGATGACCCGCGCACCCTTCGTCCTCCCCCGCCCCGACGAGGCGCTGCCGCACCGGATGGAGACCTTCGACACCCGGCTCGGCTGGCGGCTCACCAACCCCCGGATGGCCGAACTGCACGGCGTGCTCAGCATGGGCGAGACCGCCGAGGAGGTGGCCACCCGGTACGGCATCGACCGCGAGCGCCAGGACGCCTTCGCGCTGCGCAGCCACCAGCGGGCCGGCGCCGCCCGCAAGGACGGTCACTTCGACGCCGAACTCGTCCCGGTCGAGCGGCCGGACGGGGTGACGGTGGGCCGGGACGAAAGCATCCGCGAGGACACCAGCCTGGCCAAGCTCGCCGGTCTCAAGCCGGTGTTCCGCACCGGGGGCACGGTCACCGCCGGGAACGCCTCGCCGATGAACGACGGCGCGTCCGGGCTGCTCCTGGTCGGTGAGGAGGCGCTGCGCGACCTCGGGCTCCGGCCGCTCGGCCGGTACGTGGCCGGCGCCTCCGCCGGCGTGCACCCGGACGTCATGGGCATCGGTCCGGTGCCGGCCACCGCGAAGGTGCTCGCGCGGGCCGGCTGGACGCTCGCCGACCTGGACACCGCCGAACTGAACGAGGCCTTCGCCGCCCAGGCGCTCGCCTCCGCCGACGGCATCGGGTTCAGCCCGGAGCAGGCCGAGGAGGTGGTCAACCCCAGCGGTGGGGCGATCGCGCTCGGTCACCCCCTGGGCGGCTCCGGCGCCCGCATCCTCACCACCCTGCTGCACCGGATGCGCCGTACCGGCGCCCGGCGTGGTCTGGCCACCATGTGCGTGGGCGTCGGGCAGGGCACGGCCGTCCTGGTCGAGAACGACTGACACCGGCGGAGTCCGGAACCGGCGACGTCCGGCATCGGCGACGTCCGGCATCGGCGGCATGCGTGACCTGCGAGGTTCGTGACGGACGAGGTTCGTGACGGGCGCTCGCCGTCTGTTTGATCCACACCACCGAGGAGTTCACATGACGCGGTTCGCGGGCAAGGTCGCCGTGGTGACCGGCGCGGCGCAGGGCATCGGGGCGGCCACCGCCCGCCGGCTGGCGGAGGAGGGCGCGGCGGTCGCCGTCGTCGACCTCACCGCCGAGCGGGCGGCCAGGACGGTCGCCGAGATCACCGGCAAGGGCGGCACCGCCCGGGCGTACGGCTGCGACGTCGCCGACTACGACGCCGTGGAAGCGGTGTTCGCGCAGGTCGCGGCGGACCTCGGCGGGGTGCACATCCTGGTCAACAACGCCGGGATCACGCGGGACAACCTGTTCTTCAAGATGCCCAAGTCCGACTGGGACGCGGTGCTGACGGTCAACCTGACCAGTGCGTACAACTGCAGCCACGTCGCGCAGAAGTACATGGTGGCGCAGAAGTACGGGAAGATCGTCTCGCTCAGCTCCCGCTCCGCCCTCGGCAACCGGGGCCAGGCCAACTACGCCGCCGCCAAGGCCGGCATCCAGGGCCTCACCGCGACCCTGGCGATCGAGCTGGGGCCGTTCAACATCAACGTGAACGCCGTCGCGCCCGGGTACATCGCCACCCCGATGACCGCGTCCACCGCCGAGCGGGTCGGCAGCAGCGCCGAGGAGCACCAGGCCGAGGTCGCCGCCCGGACGCCGCTGCGCCGGGTCGGACAGCCCGAGGAGATCGCCTCGGTCGTCGCCTTCCTGGCCAGCGAGGAGGCCTCGTACGTCAGCGGTCAGACCCTGTACGTCAACGGCGGGGCCCGCTAGAGCCCGGCTGACGTGTCATCACATGGTCGTCCCAGGTGGGAGGTTACTTTCCCCTGGGACGACCTTTACCTTTTCGCGTGGCCGAGCATGACCATGCCCTTGATCATATGACCCCACCAAATGACTATGGCATGATCATGCGGCACTCGATGGGATGGCCGGACCGACCCGACCGGACATGGTCGGGCCCTGCGTCCCAAGGAGTCCCATGGGCAGCCCCGCCACCCTCCGCCGCGCCCTGGCTCTGCTCGCCGTGGGGGCCACCGCCCTCACGGCCGGCACCGTCGCCGTACCGGCCGCCGGCACCGCGATCGCCGCCCCCACGCACGACCTCGCGGGCGTCCACGTCCGCCCCGCCTCCTTCGGGCACCACAACGCCCAGGGCCGCCCCGCCCCGCTGAGCACCACCCAGTGCGTCAGCCAGGTCGGCATCCACTGCTACTCGCCGCTGCAGTACCGGACCGCCTACAACCTGGACCCGCTGTACCAGGAGGGCATCACCGGCAAGGGCCGCACGATCGTCATCGTCGACTCCTTCGGTTCGCCGACCATCCAGCACGATCTGGAGGTCTTCGACAAGCAGTGGGGCATCCCGGACACCAACGTCGAGGTGGTCAAGTGGGGCAACGTCCCCACCTGGGACCCGAAGAACCCCGACCACACCGGATGGGCCGGCGAGACCACCCTGGACGTCGAGTACGCCCACGCGATCGCCCCCGACGCGCACATCATCCTGGTCGAGACCGGCGTCGCCGAGACCGAGGGCACCACCGGCCTGCCCGAGATGATGGACGCCGAGAAGGCCCTCATCAAGGCCGGCCGCGCCGACGTCATCTCGCAGAGCTTCGGCGCCACCGAGAACACCTTCCCCGGGTACGACAAGGGCGACTTCAAGTCGCTCACCGACCTGCGCTACGCCTTCCAGGCCGCCGCCGACCACAACGTGACGGTGCTCGCGGCCTCCGGCGACAACGGTGCCACCGACGCGCAGGAGAACGGCAGCGACCTGTACCCGTACAAGGTCAACTCCTGGCCGTCCTCGGACCCGCTGGTCACCTCCATCGGCGGCACCCAGCTCACCCTGGACGACTCCGGGAACCGCACCGCGCCCGACAAGGTGTGGCACGACAAGTCCGGCGCCGGCGGCGGTGGCGTCTCGGGCGTCTTCGAGCGCCCGTGGTACCAGACCGGCGTCGCCAACGTCACCGGCAACCACCGCGGCACCCCGGACATCAGCATGAGCGCGGCCGTGGACGGCGCCGCCTGGACCTACGAGTCCTACGACCCGACCTCCGTCGGCTGGCACCTCACCGGCGGCACCAGCGAGGCCACCCCGCTGTTCTCGGGCGTCGTCGCGCTCGCCGACCAGCTCGCCGGCCACCGCCTCGGCCAGCTCAACTGGCGTCTGTACGGCATGAACCTGCTGCCGAGCAAGTGGAGCGGCATCGTGGACGTCAAGCAGGGCGACAACGGCTGGGGCGGCGTCACCGGCTACAACGCCACCGAGGGCTACGACCTCGCCAGCGGCCTGGGCACCATCGACGGCACGAAGTTCGTGCACGCGGTCGCCGGTCGGTGAACGGGCGGCTCACCGGGTGGTGAGTGACGGGTGACGGACGACAGCGAACAGCTGACAGATTTCGAAATCTGTCAGCTGTTTGCTGTTCGCTGTTATCTGTTTGCCGTCAGCTGTTCGCCGTCATCTGTTCGCCGCTACCTGTCTGCTGTCGCCTGTCAGCCGGTGGCGGCCAGCTGGGCGAGGTAGCGCTCGGCGGCGCGGAGCTTGCGACCGTCGGGGCCCGGAAGGTAGGCGCGCAGTTCGATGATCTCCGGGGCGATCCGGATGGCCTCCGCACGGTCGGTGATCGCACGCCAGCAGGCCTCGGCGTTGGTGGCCGCCCGCTGGGTCTCCGTGTGGTCCGGGCCCTGCGAGCGGAGCAGCGTCAGCGCCACCTCGCGGTAGATGTCCGCGGCCTCCGCCGACCGGCCCGCGAGCCGGCAGACGTGCGCCCGCACCTGCCGGACCTGCAGCACCGGCTCGGAGACGGCACCGTGCTCGGCGATCGCCTCCAGTTCGAGGGCGAAGGCCAGGTCGGTGGCGGCGGCGTGGTCACCGGCGTCGGCGCTGCGGACGATCCGTCCGATGACCTCCCGGTAGTCCGCGCGGGGAGCAGGAGCCGCAACCGCCTTGTCGGTGGGAGCGGCGTCGCCCGGCACCTGGTCGGCGGGTGCACCGTCGGTCCGCACCTCGTCGACAGGGGTCCGCTCGGCGGGCGCCTCGTCCGCCGGCTCGGGCTCCGCCGGGACGGCCTCCCTGGGCTCCTCCGCCGCCTCGGGCGCCGCCTCGACCTCGAGCGTCTCCTCGGTGGCGTCCTCCGTCGCGGTGTCCTCCGTCGCGGCGTCCTCCGTCGCGGCCTCGCCCGCCTCCGTGCCGGTCTCGGCGCTCGGCTCCGCGTCCGGCTCCTCGGCCGCCGCGTCGCTCGCGGCCTCGGCCGTCTCCACCACGGTCTCGGGGGCCACCACGGCTTGGGTCGGCGGCAGTTCGGGCTCAGTGACGGTGCCGTCCGCGGGCTCCGGCCGGGACTTGAGCGCCACCACCCGACTGCTGCCCGGCACCAGCCTGAGCGACCGCGTGGTCACCTACGAGGAGCAGATCCTCACCGAGCAGCTGCCGGAGAGCATC